>CAYQRJ010000278.1:0-3453 GCA_964419855.1 uncultured Crocinitomix sp. | reverse complement strand
TCAACAGAAGAATTGCTCCATATCATTATGGGAACTTTTAGATTATTGATGTTTAAATGGAAAATGTCAAATTTTGAAGAAAACATTGTAACAAAAGGAGATAAAATGATAAACGCATTACTAATTGTACTTAAATCAAACAAATAATATGAAAAAAATAGGAAAAATAGTTTTTATCGCCATCTTTTCGGCTTTTACATTACTCACTTTATTTTTAAGTAGTTCTGTAATTTTCGATTGGTTTGGAATTAGAGCAAAAGAAGGAAATTATGTTCTTTTTGTTGTGGTGTCTAATTTTATAGCCAGCTTACTTTATTTAACTAGTATTGTGGCATTATTAAAAAACAAAAAATGGGCGTTTCACCCATTAGGTTTAGCACTAGTTATACTAATTGCTGCTCAAATAGGATTACACAATCACATTAGTGCTGGTGGCATTTACGAAACCAAAACAGTATCAGCTATGTATTTTAGAATTACATTAACTGCTGTTTTTGGATTATTAACTTATCTATTAACTAAAAAAAATAATTAAATATGTTGGTAAATATTTACAGACAATTGGTTGTTATACTAGCTTTATCTATAAGCTCAACCACTTGGTCTCAAAACTGGACGTTACAACAATGTATAGATACTGCATTGGTTAACAACACTCAAGTAAAAATACTTGAAAATCAGAAAGAAATCACCGATTTAAAAAACAAAGAGGTTAAGTCTAATTTAATCCCAAAAGTATATGCCAATGGTGAGTATAAATACTTTATTGATTTGCCATATCAATTAATGCCTGCTCAAATATTTGGAGGACCTCCCGGCGTGTATAAAGAAGCTCAATTTGGTGTCCCTCATAACATTAACGCTAATCTAACCATACAACTTCCTATTTATTCAGCTCAATTATATGGTGGTATAAAACAAACCAACATAGCCAAAGGAATGGTTGATGTTCAATCAAAAAAAACAAAAGAACAAATTGTATATGAGGTAACAGCTATTTATAGAAATATTCAATTATTAATAAATAAAGAAATTTTTATAGATAGTAGTATTTATAATACTCAAAAAATGTTAAACAACATTGAACTGTTACAAGAACAACAATTAGTTACGGGAACTGATGTAAAAAGGGTTTATTATCAATTATCAATATTAAAAAGTCAAAAAAATCAAATTCATTCTAAAACAGAACAAGTTATTGATGCACTTAAAATGTATATTGGAGTTGCTTTAGAAACAGATTTAAAAATAAATGAACAAATTGATTTAGCTGATAATTACGGTAAAGACATCTACGAAACCAAAACAACAACAGATGAAGAGTTAATTAATTTTAAAAAAGAAATGGTTAATACAGAAATTCAGACCTTAAACAGAACGAGATATATACCAACCGTAGGTGCTTATGGTTCATTTGGAACAATGGGATATGGATATGATGGTGAACCACAAACTTTCTTAAATTTTTATGCTATGAATGTAGTTGGTCTTAAAGTATCCGTTCCTTTATTTAACGGAACTGTAACTAGCAAACAAGTTGCTCAAAAAAAGATAGAATACAAAAACCTTGAACTACAACAACAAGCCATTAAAGACAAACAAAATCTTGAAGTATCTAATGCCATTAAAGATTTACAAATTGCACTTGATTTGCTTGATGTAAGATTAAATCAAATTGCGTTAGCACAAGAGATTTATAAAGAAGTTAACCATCAACACAAACAAGGGTTAGCATCAACCACCGATTTAATTAAAGCCGATAATGAATTAAGGTTAGCTAAACAAAATTATTTGTCTGCTATTACAGATTGCATTATTGCTGATTTAAAAGTAAGAAAATTAACAGGAAATATATTAAACTAATTAAAAACAAAAGAAATGAAACGAATAATAGGAATAGTAATTTTGTTAGGCATTTTTGCCATCATTGCATTACAGTTAATGGCTAATAAAAAAGTATCTGAAAATAGAATTTATAAGTATGACAAAGAAGCTCCCATTTATGTGCACGCTCAAAAAGTTGAAAGACAGTCGTTGGCAACAACAAAATCTTTTACTGGAACATTTGAACCTTTAAATGAAGTAAAAGTTAATGCAGATGTACAAGGAAACATTGTTAAAATGTATGTTAAAGAAGGGGATTACCTTAAAAAAGGACAACCCATTTTAAAAATTGACGACCAAATGTTACGTCTTAAATTAAAAGCCATTAATGCAAAAATTAAAGGGCTAAAAAAAGATGTTGAACGATATACAAAACTAACAGATAAAGACGCAGTTCCTGCTGTAAAACTAGAAAAAACCCTAATTGGACTTGAAGCCGCAGAAGCAGAACAAGGCGTACTAAGAGAACAAATTAGTAAAACAACTGTTAAAGCTCCTTTTAACGGAATTGTAACCAAACAATTTTGTGAGGTGGGCAGTTTTGCTTTGCCAGCCAAACCATTAATTGAATTATCTAACTTAAAGCAATTAAAATTCAGAATTAATGTAACAGAAGATGATATTGATATGTTTACAGAACAATATTATTCAATTATTGCTGATGTTTTTCCAAACGACACTTTAAAAGGAGAACTATTATACACCAGCAGTAAAGGAAATATGGGTAATAGTTTTACAGTTGAATTTACTTTAGATGAAAACAACTCTAAAAACTTAAAATCCAAAATGTTTGGTAGTGTAGTGGTTTATAATAAAAACTCAAATGATATTTTAATCCCTTCAAGATGTATTATTGGGTCTGATGTAAAACCAAAAGTGTATTTGATTAAAAATGGCAAAGCAGTATTAACTCCAATTACCCTATCTGGTAGAGACGGTGACTTTATTTCTGTAAAATCGGGAATAAAAGATGGAGACATAGTTATTACTGGTGGGTTTATCAATTTATTTGAAAACGCCAATGTAAAAATTGCCGACAGCAAGTCGTAATGATTTATTCAAATTAAAACTAAAAGATTATGAATATTACGGAAATATCAATCAAAAGACCATCATTAATCATAGTGATGTTCAGTGTTTTCACTCTGTTGGGATTCATTGGATTTAAAAATTTAAGCTATGAATTGATGCCTGATTTTAATCAACCCGTTGTGGTGATTAAAACCATCTATCCTGGAGCAGAACCTCAAGAGGTAGAAACATCTGTATCTCGAAAAATTGAAGATGCCCTATCTAACCTTGAAGGCGTAGATTATATTGTTACTAAGTCAATTTCTAATGCATCAATTATTATTGCAAACATAGAGTACGGTACAGATTTAGACAAAACCATGCAAGATGCCCAAAGGTATATTGACAACATACGAAAAGATTTACCAGACGAAATATTAAGTCCTGTAATGAGTAAAGTGTCGCCAAATGATTTACCAATTATGTCTATCTCGGCTACAAGTGACTTACCATCAACAGAGTTTTATCAAAAAATGACAGACGATTACCTACCACAAA
>CAYQRJ010000277.1:0-3457 GCA_964419855.1 uncultured Crocinitomix sp. | reverse complement strand
ACCTCTGAAATAACCTTTACTGCCAAAAGATTAATAACAAAAGATAAAAGAATTATTGTTGAGTTTCAATATTCAGACTTGAATTATGCCCGTTCTTTGTTGGCATATAGTTCTACTTTTACAGGAAAAAAATATAAGGGTTGGGTCAATTATTACACCGAACAAGATGCCAAAAACCAACCCATTCAACAATCTTTATCTGATGCCGATAAATTTAACCTTGCAAACGCTGGAGATAGTCTAAATTTTGCTTTTTCAAATAGTATTGATAGCGTAGGGTATTTTGATAATAGGGTGCTTTATGCGTTAATTGATTCCTTAGGGTATGATAGTGTACTTGTGTTTACTGTTAACCCAGATAGTGCAAAATACCAAGCCATTTTTCAGTTTGTTGGCAGTGGCAACGGCGATTATGTATTAGACCAATATACCGCTAATGGTAAAGTTTACAAATGGATAGCTCCAAGTGGAGGAATAAAACAAGGCGATTACGCTCCTGTAAGGCTATTAGTAGCTCCACAAAGAAAACAAATGCTAACAGCAGGGGTTACTTATCAATTGTTTAAAAACACACAATCAACAGTGGAGTTGGCGTATTCTAATTTTGATAAAAATACATTCTCAAAACTTCATGCTAATGACAATCAAGGAGTAGCAATAAAAACCAACATTCAATCTAATTTTAAATTAGATAGTATAAATAAAAAACGTATTCAGACTAATTTTAATTTTGAATATAATCATCAAAACTTTACACAAATTCAATGGTTTAGGTCGGCTGAGTTTGATAGAGATTGGAATGTGAGAAACAAACATTATACAGGTCAGTTATTTTTATCCTCTGCTGATGTGAGTTTAATTAATACTAAAACAGGATTTTTAACCTTAAAATCCGAGAATTTAATTTGGGGTACTGATTACTTAGGCTGGAGAAATAACATCACCTCAAATTTTAATAAAAACAATTATCAGTTTAAACTTAACGGAAGTTGGTTATTGTCTGATGGATCAGAAAAAACCGATTTTTTAAGACATAAATTATCATTAACTAAAAATTGGAAAAAATTTAAAGTAGGAATAAATGATATTCATGAAAACAATAAAAAGTATGTACCTAACTCTAATGTTTTATCACTCGCATCTTATCAATTTTTTGATGTTAAAACATTTATAGCATCAGCAGATTCCTCTATAAATAAATACGAATTATACTACCGTCAACGTCACGATTGGAATTCGGACTCTACTCGTCTGCGTCATTCTGCACAAGCCCAGAATTTTGGAGCACAAGCTCAATTTTTAAAATTAAAACACAATCAATTAAAACTTAATGTTAATTATAGAATTTTAGAAGCGTTAGATACTAATTTACTGAAAATTAAACCAGAAAATACTGTTTTGGGTAGAGTTGAAGAAAATTTTAAACTATTAAAAAATGTCATCACCTCTAATACCTTTTACGAAATTGGTTCGGGACTTGAGCTAAAAAAGCAATTCATTTTTGTGCAAGTCCCAACAGGGCAAGGAACTTACGCTTGGATAGATTACAACAATGACGGTGTAAAAGATTTAGGAGAGTTTGAAATCACTCAGTTTCCCGACCAAAAACAATACATTAGGGTTTTTATCCCTACCAACGAATATGTTAGGACGTACAGCAATCAATTTTCTCAAACTTTTTTTTTAAAACCAGAAAGGGCATGGAGAAATAAAAAAGGAATTAAAAAATTCATCTCTCGCTTCTCAAACCAATTAGTTTTTAAGGTTAAACGTAAAACCAATTATGAACAAGGTATTAATGCTTTTAACCCTTTTATTGCAACTGTTGCAGACACAAACTTATTAAGTACTTCATCTACTTTCAGAAACACTACTTATTTTAACAGAATTAACTCAAAATTTGGGTTAGATTATTCTTTTCAATCTAATGCGTCTAAAATATTATTGAGTAATGGGTTTGATTCTAGACTACACACCTTTAACAAAATTAAACTGAGGTGGAACATTACTAAAATGCACACTTTTAAAGGAGAATATATTGTTGGGATAAAAACTACTACATCAGATTACGCTACCAACAGAAACTATCTTATTAATTATTATTTAATAAAACCAACCTATTCTTTTCAGCCCAATACTAAAATGAGATTAGCCCTTAGTGGTAAATACAGTTTAAAACAAAATAATTCAGACTTAAATGAATTAGCAATTTTAAGAGATGTAGGTGTTGAATTAAGATTTAATCAACCCAAAAAAGGAAGTTTTTTAGCACAAATGAATTACATTAACATTTCTTATAACGCTTCCAATAACACATCTATTGCTTACGAAATGTTAGAAGGATTGAAAATTGGCAACAATTATACTATTGGAATCTCATATCAACGAAAAGTAGGAAAAAATCTGCAATTAAACTTTAATTATAATGGTAGAAAATCTGACGGAAATAAAATGATACACACTGGTGGCATGGAGTTAAGGGCGTTTTTTTAATAATTAAAATGTAATTATTCTCGATTAACGTATTGATGTTTATTTTTTTATTTGTAGTTTTACTTTTAAAAAAATAAAACCATGAAAATAAAACATACTCTAATTATATTAATCCCATTGTTATTTTCTTGCTCAAATCGTCATGAGGAAAAAGAAGTTAGTAAGGATGTTAGTAAGGAGATTGAAAGCATGTCCTTTACCACTTTAACTCCCAAAGAAACAAAAATAAATTTTACAAATACTATAACCGAAACTGAAGATTTGAATTATTTTAGATTTGAATATATGTACAATGGTGGAGGAGTAGCTGTTGGCGATATTAATAATGATGGGTTAACCGATATTTATTTTACAGGCAATCAAGTGTCTGATAAATTGTACCTTAATAAAGGAGGAATGCAATTTGAAGATATTACTGATAAGTCCATAGGAAAATTAGCATCTGAAGGCTGGCATACTGGGGTGTCAATGGTAGATATCAATCAAGATGGTTGGTTAGATATTTATGTTTGTCGTTCTGGAATATCTGAAAATAAAGACTTATTAGCTAATTTATTATTTATTAATAATAAAAACAATACGTTTACTGAAAAAGGAGAGGAGTATGGGGTTAACATAAAAAGAAAAACTACCCAATCCACCTTTTTTGATTACGATAATGATGGCGATTTGGACTTATATGTTATGAATCATCCATTACAAAAAGAAAATGGCAAAAAATTATCCGTAGGTCATATAAAAGATATGATAAAATCTACAGGGAGTCCTAATAGTGATGCAATGCTAGAAAATCAAAACGGAAAATTTATAGATATTACAAAAAAGGCAGGAATGTCTAATCATGCTTATGGTTTAGGTTGTACGGCTTCTGATGTAAACAATGATGGTTGGATTGATTTGTACGTGTCAAATGATTATATGGCGCCCGATCATTTATACATTAATAATGGTGACGGAACGTTTA
>CAYQRJ010000276.1:0-3537 GCA_964419855.1 uncultured Crocinitomix sp. | reverse complement strand
GATTGGTGAGTACAGCAACAATATCCAGAACACTAAACCACCATTTGGCATTTTGCTCATCCCAAACAGCTCGTACTTCTCTGTCATTAAAAAATCGTATGGATATTTTTGCTTTACTCATAAATTTATATTCTCAATATTGTGATTTTTTTTTCGTCCTCATTTGTTTAGCAGTTTTTCTAACTCTATATTTTTTTGATTCAATATATCAATCCATCTATAATTTTCATAAAAAGCTCTTAATCTTCCCGTCCCTATTTCAGCACCAACAATAGCCATTTCTAAATCAGCATATTCAAGAAATTTCATTTTTTTCATTTACTGGTAACAATTTGGCTATACGCAGTAGTGGATTTCAAGGCACTTACTTTTCTCCAAATAACTGTCGGGACTAGCACTACATTTAGTACAAAGACACTAATTTTAATTTTAGCACAAAACCGCTACTACGCTTGTATTTTATGTTTGTTACATAAATCTAATCAACTTAAACATTAATGTGAAATTAGTCAAAAAAGTAGTTTTTTTTGCTTATAATTTTTCCTTATTTTGTTTAATAACAAAACAACAAATTAATTAACACCCTTCACCGTAGTCAACTTCTTTAATTTTAAAATCTTCTCCATAATCAACAAATTTTATTTTAAAATCCTGACCGTAATCTACTTTTTTCCATTTACCTTTAGAGTTTTCACCGTAATCTACCCATTTTACTTTTAAATCTTCTCCGTAATCAACTATTTTTACTTTGTAATCCTCACCGTAATCAACTATTTTTATTTTACCGTAAATTTCGCAAGCTGTATTTCCCATAGAGTATTTTGTATTAGTAAAACTAGCAGTTAAAATCAGTACAAACAAACTTAAAATGCTTGTATAAAATATCTTTTTTCTCATACCTATTTATTAAAATAATACTCAAATATACGAATTTTATCTTTAAAAAGATTATATTTATCATCAAATTCACATCAATTACAATCTATTTTTTGGCACAGTAGTTGATAAATTTATTAATATAAAAATTATTAGTTATGAAAAATTTATATTTTATTATCGGAACATTTTTAGTAGGAATAGCAGGTTTTGCTCAAACAACAGACCCAGATCAAAATCCTAATTACAAAGTTAGTCAAGATAAATATGCTCAAAAAGCAGATGAGATTAACAAAACTCAAGGGCAAACCGTGCAAAACACTTATACAGCATTTGATTGGACAGAGTATAAAACTCAAAAAAAACAAAACAGAAAAGATGCTAGATACAACAGACGCCAAATGAAATATCAGTATTACAGACCTTATGGTTATGGTAACAACACTTATTATAACAATGGTTACTATAATAGTGGATATTATAACAATGGATATAATAATGGGTATTACAATAACCCGTACAGTTACGGCGGGGGATATGGGCAACCTTATTTTACTCCAAATAATGTTATAAACTCAATGCTTTTAGGGGCTACACTTTATAGCATTTTTCATTAATAACTAAAAAACTACACATTATGAAACGTATATTATTAAATATAGTTATGGGCGGAGCTCTTGCCTTAACTTTAGCAGCTTGTCACACTGTTAAAAGAGTTGACACCGATAGTACCATGGACATTAGTGGAAAATGGAATGATGTTGATTCAAGAATGACTGCTGAAGCCATGACCGAACAATTATTAAACGACCAATGGTTAAAAACTTATATGAGTAAAAACCCTGGTAAAAAACCCGTGTTAATTGTTGGTTTTGTAACTAATAAAAGTCACGAGCATATTGAAGCAGAAACTTTTATGAAAGATTTAGAAAAAGCCATTGTTAAATCTAAAAAAACAAGATTGGTTCAAGGTGGTGAAAAACGTGAAGCCATTAGAGCAGAAAAAGCAGACCAACAAAACAACGCTTCAGTTTCTACCATGAAAAAATGGGGGCTTGAAGTTGGTGCTGACTTTATGATTCAAGGAGATATTAACACCATTGTTGATGCTTATAAACGAAAAAAAGTAGTGTATTACCAAGTAAATTTAGAATTAACCAACATCCAGACGAGTGAAGTAGTTTGGATTGGCGAAAAGAAAATCAAAAAGTACGTTAAAAACTAACTCTTATTCTAATAATTAATTTTGTCCCTGTTAGTTTTTCTGATGATAAAATTAGCAGGGATTTTTTATAATAACTCATCCATTTATTGTGTTAAAACACATTTTACATATCATTTTATTAAGCATTTTGTTATTAAACATTAATGCTTGTGCTACTTATAATAATAAAATAAGGAAAACAAAAACGGCTTTAATTAATAATGATTATGATAAAGCATTAAAATCTATTGAAAAAAATAAGTTTTTGCACCGTAAAAGAAATCAGCTACTTTATCATTTAGAAATTGGCAAGGTTTATCACCTCAACGGTCAATACGATAGCTCAAATTTTCATTTAAACATAGCCGATAATATGATGGAAGAATATGCTCCATTAACTGACTTAGCCACTTCAACGCTAGTAAATCCTGCCATGCAAAACTATAGAGCTGCCGCTCACGAAAAAATACTTGTCAATTATTACAAAGCGTTAAACTACTTATTTTTAAGCGATATAGAAAATGCGCTTGTTGAAGCCAGACAATTAAATTTAAAAGAACAAGCTTTAAGTGTATCTGTTCACGGAAAAGAAAAAAAATATTTTCAAGACCCTTTTGGCTTAGTATTAATGGGGATGATTTATGAAGCTGGGAATGACTTTAACAATGCTTTTATTGCTTACCGAAACGCTTATGAAGTTTATGAAAAATCAAATCTTTATAAAGACAAAATGCCCCCTACACTTGTTGCCGACATGGTAAGAATGGCAAAATTAACAGGTATTCATTATAAATCTGACATCACCAACCCATACCAAACCAAAGGAGAAGGTGGTGAACTTATTTTATTTTGGGAAAATGGTATCGCACCAGTAAAAGAAGAAAAAAACATGATTTTTACCATTAACAAAGCAACAGGTCAAGGCGCTTATTATTTTACTGATTTAAACAATACCATTCAAATACCTTTTAATTACAATTTTAGTAATAATTCTAATGGCGTTTCGCCTGCAGACATTGGCTTATTAAGGGTTGCATCAGCTTATTATGTTTCAACCAAACAAACACTCCATCACGCAAGGTTAACGGTTAACGATAAATTAGAACCTTTATATATTGGAGAAGATGTAGAACAATTGGCTTTTCAGTTAGAAAAGCAAAATTACATCAAAGCACTTAGCAAGCGATTACTAAGAGTAATGGTAAAAAAAATAACCGAGTTAAAAATAGCACAAGAAAATGAATACGCAGGATTAGCTGTTGGCATTGCTAATGTAGCTATGGAAAAGGCTGACACCAGAAATTGGCAATCATTACCTAACGAAATTTATTTTACAAGAGTTCCGTTAAAAAAAGGAGAAAACACCATTAAACTCACCCTCAACAACGGAAAACTTATTGAATTTAAAGTCAACGGAAATGGTGGAATGATTTTTAAAAATGTGGTGAGTTATTAAT
>CAYQRJ010000275.1:0-3551 GCA_964419855.1 uncultured Crocinitomix sp. | reverse complement strand
AATGAACAAAACATTAAAAGAATTTTTTGACTGAAATTTATTTAGGACGCTATTGATATTTTACTAATGATTTTATCATATCTTTGTAAAAAGACTTTTAAAATGCCACATCAATTAGAAAATATGTTTTCAAAACCTTTAATGAATGCTCTATTAGAAAGTTCTGAAATTATTGAAATTGATAAAAATACTGAATTATTAAGAGAGGGACAATATGTTAAAGTTATTCCCATAGTTTTAAGTGGAACAGTAAGGGTATATATAAAACATGAAGACAAAGAATTATTACTCTATTATATTCAATCAAACGAGAGTTGCATCATGTCTTTTTCGGCTGTTTTAGAAAATATCCCTTCTAAAGTTTATGCCATTACTGAAGAAAAAACTATGATTATAGCCATTCCAACCTCTAAAATTGATGATTTGTTAAATACTTTTCCAGAATTAAATAAATTGTATTATAAATTATACACGGACAGATATGCAGATTTAATTAAAACCATCAGTAGCTCACTTTTTGATAAACTTGACCAACGTGTTTTAGATTATTTAAAAAATAAATCGGCTTTAATTGACTCTAAAAATATTAATGTTACGCATAAGCAAATTGCACTAGACTTAGGGTCGTCAAGAGAAGTAATTAGCCGAACTTTAAAAAAGTTAGAGAACAATAAACTAATAAAACTACACAATTCTTTAATAGAAATTTTATAGTTGTAACCTCAGTCACCTTTTTAAGCAAGCACATTGATATACCTTTGTTTAAAATTATTAATTAAAATTTTATAATTATGAAAAAAAATATGGGAAACATAGACAAAGGTGTAAGAATAGTGGTAGCCATTATTTTAGCCATTTTATTTTTTACAGGCAAAATTGAAGGTACTTTAGGGTATATAGCTATTGCCGTTGCTGCCATTTTCACTTTAACATCTGTAATGGGATTTTGTCCTATATACGCCATTTTTGGTATTAAAACTTGTCCTAACAAAAATTAATTTTTTATTAGATTGACATATATTCAAAAAAAAGACCAATTGATTGATGACAATTGGTCTTTTTTTTATTGACAATAATCATTTTTAGTTAGGTAATTATATGTTATATTTGCATTATCAAAACAATAAAAACATATTTGGTTTTAAGTTTTATAACTGTTTTTACAGCTATATTGGTAACCCCTACATTAATAATTATTAACTTTTATGTCAATCAAGACACCATTATTGCTGAAAAATGTATTAATAAAGATAGACCTGAATTACATTGTAATGGTAAATGTTATTTAAAAAAGGAGTTAAATACTCAAAAACATATTACTACCGATCAAGAAAACACAGAGCTTAAATCATTTTTATTTACACCTACTTTTAGTCAAAAGATTAGTTCAATTGTAGTTGACAGAATTTTTGCCTCAACTATTGATTACAATCATTTTTATAATATTTCATATTCGTTTTTATATTCACCTCAATTACTAGATCCTCCAAAAATTCAACTTATTTAAAATTTAACACCGATATTTTTCTTAATTCATCTTTTATTAGATGTTTACATAAAATATCACAAAAAATAAATAAGTATAAATTGAATTTTTAATAAAAATGAAAACAATAGTATTGTTTGTACTCATTTTTATTTCATTGGATTCTTTTGCTTGTGACGGTTGCAACGTTTATATTAATTTTTCGCCCATAGACTATAAAAATAGAATTAGTATTATTGGCAGAAGTAGATTAATGTACGGTGAATACAATATGTTTGGTACTCAAATTTTAACCAAACATGCCTCACACGGAAATAATCCTTTATTTTGGAATAAAACAGTACAAGAAAATTATAACACATTAGAATTAAGAGGAGCTTTTTACATGAGAGAAGTATGGAAAACAACCATTGTTGTTCCTTTTGTAAATAACCACCAATTGGTTGGAGACAACTCTAGATTTGTTGTTAATGGTTTAAGCGACCCTATCATTTTAGAGAGCTACCAAGTTTTTAACTCTTTAAGGGTTGATGATGAAAAGAAGTTTAAACACAGGCTACAAATTGGAGGTGGTTTAAAAATCCCTTTAGGTAAAATCAATAAAAGCTACGAAAATGGTTTGCCTAATTTGGACTTACAACCAGGGACGGGTAGTTTAGACTTTATTACGTCAATGACTTATTTATTTAAAATTAAAAAATTTGGAGTTAACTCTAATGTTAACTTCAAATTTAATGGGTTTAATAAAGATAAATATAAATATGGTAACACATTAAATTCAACAATTAACCTTTTTTGGCAAACTTCTAAAGATAATTTTACGTTTATGCCAATAGTAGGAGGTTATTTTGAAAAAATGACGTTAGACAAATCTAAATTTGAACAAAACGGAAACCGTGTAATTATTGATTATAAAGATACAGGTGGGCAATTGTTGTTTGGAACTGTAGGCGTTAAATTGTATTACAAATCAATAGCTTTGTCTTTAAATTACCAGCAAAATTTGTACTCTAAATTAAATGGGTTCACTCAATTACTAACAAAAAATAGAATAAATGTAGGTCTGACCTACAGTTTTTAAATTACTAATAACTAAAAAATAAATAATATGAAAATTTCAAAAAAAATAATAATAGCTTTAACAGGCGTTGTTTTAACAGCAGGTTTTACATCTTGTAACCGTAAAGGATGTACAGATCCATTAGCTTCTAATTACAATGAGAAATCAAAAAAAGATGATGGTACTTGTACTTATAATCCCAACCCAAGCATTAAATTATCTTTTACTCATAATTTTGATGGCAGTTCAATAACTCAAAATGAATTTAACCAAATGAACTATAAAAATGCTAAGGGTGATTCATTATCTTTTACAAAATTAAGATATAGCATTTCTGATATTCGTTTTTATTTATCGAATGGAGACAGTGTTTATGTTGATGGTACTTATCATTTAGTTGACCTTACGGATGATGCTTCATTGACTTACATACTACCTGTTTTAACCAATTTTGTTGATGGTAAAGATTACAAAGCAACTTTTACAGGAATTGGTTTTAACTATGGTTTTGATGCTAACGACAATGTGTCTGGAGCTTATACTGACTTAAATAATGCCAACTGGCAATGGCCTGATATGATTGGTGGAGGTTATCATCAATTACAAATGGAGGGTATGTTTAAAGACAATACTGGAACTTATGTAACCTACCAATATCATAATGGTAGTGCTACTAAAGATCCTAATGGTGTATTTCAACCTAATTACAGATATATTAAACTTGCCAATTCAAGTTTTGATGTGAAAGAAACAAACAACATTGAAATTAAAATGAATTTAGCCAATTGGTTCAGAAATCCAAACACTTGGGACTTGAATACTTATCACGCTATGTTAATGCCTAATTATAATGCACAACTGATGATAACTCAAAATGCTGTTGATGTATTTAGCGCAGGAACTATTTCTCACTAAAATTATGTAAAGTTTGTTTTAAAAAATTATTTGATAAAACTTAAGCTTAAAAATTTTAAATTTAACAAGAAAGACCGTGAAATAAAATCA
>CAYQRJ010000274.1:1649-3574 GCA_964419855.1 uncultured Crocinitomix sp. | reverse complement strand
GCTTTAAACTGAGTGATGTGCACCATTTCGTGAACTAGCCACCTTAAATCACTATTGTTTACACTGCAATTTATTGGACGTGTAAAATTTATGGTGTTCATCCACACAAAAGCTAAATGGCGTTTTTTAGTGTTTTTAGCACCAATTTTAGCCCAATTAGAATTTTCATTTATTCGGATAACTTTATAATTAATTGATGAAGGAAAAACAGGTGTTAAAAACTCAATTTCGTATTTATTTAACTGTCGTGATTTGGTTGTCCATTTAAAAATATGATTTAATAGATGCGACAACCCAAAAATCTCTAAAAATTTTAAGGGAATAAGTATCCACCAAATTAAAAAATTATAAAACTTTAAAATCTTAAACCTTTTTGTATTGTATTGATTTCTTGAATTAACAAAAGGAGAGATAAAATGAAATAAAAAGGCTTGTATTTTCTCAATAACAAAAGTCATTTGTTATACTTTTTTACCTATTAATTCAATAATTAATATTACAATAATAAAACATATTAAAAAGGCTAAAATAGGTGACAACCCTAAAGCAGTAAATAAAGTACCAAAAACTACTGACACACCACCAACTGTTAAAGCATAAGGAATTTGTGTTCTAACATGATCTATGTGGTTACAACCACTAGCCAACGAACTCAAAATGGTAGTGTCTGAAATAGGTGAGCAGTGGTCGCCTAAAACAGAGCCAGCTAATACGGCACTTACCACATTATAAAAAATCCCCATTGCCTCAGCGTGTTCAAAACCTGAATTGACACAAATTTGCCAAGCGGCGGGTAATATTAACGGGTAAACCAAAGCCATTGTTGACCAAGATGAACCAGTTGAAAAGGCAACAAATCCAGCTAGCACAAAAGTAAAGGCAGGAATTAACCAAGGGGCTATTTTACCATCAATGAGTTGAGCTAGAAAATCTGCAGTGTGCATATCCTCAGTAATTAACGCCAATGACCAAGCTAACACTAAAATTAAAATAGCAGGTATCATGGTTTTAAATCCAGACACTGCTGTTTCAATAGTGTCTTTTAGCGACATTATGCCTTGAACGGTAGTTAAAAATACCGCAAAAAACAAGGCTGATAGAGATGCCCAAAGCAATGCCACATAAGAGTCCGCAGAACCAATTAATGACCCTAGTTTTTGAGTAAAAGTATCAGCTGGCATTTCTAATAACTTCATATTTGTCCAAATTTCTCCCCAACTTAAATGTTCTAAACTTGGGTTTACAGCTATTAATTGATGTTGCAGACTTTCAAACCCAGTAAATAACAAACCAATTAAAGTTCCAAAAACAATAACTCCTACGGGTATAATGGCGTTAATGGGTCTGTGTTTTATACCTTCTACAGGTTCTAGGTCTTCTATTTCAGTAATATCCGCATCATTTTCTTCAGGATTAATAATAATACCTTGTCTTGCGCGCCTTTCGGCTTTAAGCATTGAGCCAAAATCTCTTTGTCTCCATATTAAATAAAACATAAAAAACAAGGTTAAAATAGGATAAAAAGAATAAGCCAAACTGTTTAAAAATATAGAATATACGCCTTCATTAATGTGAGTAGCAGAACTATTAATTTTATCTAAACCGTTAGAAATATATCCTAATTCGGCGCCAATCCATGTGGTTACAAAGGCAATAGCTGCCACAGGAGCAGCAGTAGAATCTACTATATAGGATAATTTTTCGCGAGAAATTTTAAGTTTATCAGTGATGGGACGCATAGTGTTTCCAACCACTAAAGTATTGGCATAATCATCAAAAAAAATGGCTATACCTAACCCCCATGTAGCCAACTGACCTGAACGTGCATTTTTAGCATATTTTACAATGCTGTTTACAATACCTTGCATTCCGCCATTGCGAGAAATAACCGCCACAATTCCTCCAATTAATATTGAAAACACAAC
>CAYQRJ010000274.1:0-1549 GCA_964419855.1 uncultured Crocinitomix sp. | reverse complement strand
GAGGTAATTCGCTATCTGATTTTACAACTTTTACTTCTGTTTTTACATTGGATAAAATAACCTCTGGATATTCCAATTCAAGTTTGCCTTGAGACCACCCTACAAAAGTAAATAAAGAAAAGATTATGGTTATTAATTTCAACTTCATTCAGCAAAAATAAGATTTATATTTTTATAAGCTAATTTATATTGCTTTTTTTAAAACTTATATTTTTTTTGCATCTTTGCAGTAATGAAAAAACTAGGTGTCATTTATTTGATTGTATTGAGTCATTTATCATTTTCTCAAAGTGATACGCCATACTTTTTAACACTATCAACAAAAGGAGGTTTTATGATGGCACACCGTCCGTTTATGGAACATTTAATTCAGAAAAACGCATGGGGATTTGAATTGAATTTGAGTAAGCAACAAGCAGACACAAATTACTACTCAGTAAAATCTCACTTTCCTTTAAATGGAGTGTCTTTTGAAATTAGAAACTTTGGTTATGATGATGTTTTAGGATATGCCTTTAGTTTATTTCAATATCAAAATTTTACGGTTTTTCAAACCAAAACCAATTGGTGTTTAGATTTTAAGCTAGGTACTGGTTTAGCTTATTTAACAAAAAAATACAACAAATTTACTAACCCTAAAAACAATGCTATTGGGTCGCTTATTAATGCAAAGGTTGCCTTTAAACTAGAACTTAATAAATTTTTTAAAAAAACACATTTTGGAATTGGATTAGAGTTAACTCATTTTTCAAATGGTGCTATGCAAATGCCTAATTTAGGTTTAAATGGTCTTTCATCTTATTTAAACTTTGGCTACAATTTAAACGAACGGGCTATTAATCCTTTAAAACAAAAAACATTAAAGCATCAATTTAATAAAACCCATTATTGGATAACAGAAGGTATTATTTCAATGGGTGAAGTTTTTCCAATTCCTTTAGACGCAAAAAAGTATCCAATTTTTGCAGGCAGGTTTTCTTTTGTTAAACCCATTAATCGCTCGTGGAATTATGAGGTAGCTTTTGATGCTGTTTACAATGTATCTAATCTCCATAAATATTACGATTCGACTTTTACAGCCAAAGATGTTCCTCAATTTGGTTTTTATGCTGGAATGTCTTTCAACTATTACAAATTACAAATTGCTTTTGGATTGGGATATTACGTGATGGATAAAATTAATCCGTTAGGTAGAATTTATAATAGAATTGGATATAGATATTATTTTAAACCCAATTGGTTTACATTATTTAATGTTAGGGCCAACTTTGGTAAAGCTGACTTTTTTGAATTTGGTATAGGTTATAAATTTAGATGAAATATTTATTTATCATATTAATCACTTTTGGTATTTGGTCTTGTAAAAAGTCTGAGGATAGAAGATGCTATAAATCTTTTGGAGAGATTACAGAAGTGGAATATTCTATTGATAGTGTACAAGAATTTAAACTATATAAAAAAATTAAATACCATTTTTATCAAGATACAAGTCGTAAAATTGTTGTGCGAACTGGTAAAAATATGCAGAAATTTATTGAAGTTAAAACCG
>CAYQRJ010000273.1:0-3577 GCA_964419855.1 uncultured Crocinitomix sp. | reverse complement strand
TAATTCATTATCAAACATTACTTAATATGTTTATCTACCAGATAAATCATGGTTGCCATGGCGGCACATCCTAATTCTAATTCTCTTTTGTTAACGGCTTCAAACACATCTGCCTCTGTATGGTGATAATTAAAATAACGTTGCGAACTAATTGCCATACCTAATTGTAACATTTCAGGATAATATTCTCTCAATGGGTTAATATCAACTCCACCATAACCTTTATCAAATTTATACAATTGAAAATTGTAAAGCAGTTTTTGAAATGATTTTATAAACTCAAGTTGTTGGTCATTCCCAACCACATCAAACCCAATGGGTAAAAAACCACCTCTGTCGGATTCTATGGCACATATATGTTTTTCACCTTTGTCTTTACAAATTTTAGCATAAGTTTTTCCGCCCATATTCCCATTTTCTTCATTCATAAACAGTACTAATCTTAAAGTATGATTTGGTTTGTAGCCCAACTTTTTTAAAAGTCTTAACGCCTCTATTGAATGGGTAATTCCAGCACCATCATCATGTGCTCCCTCTCCAACATCCCAAGAATCTAAATGTCCACCAAATGTAATGATATCATTATCTTTGTTTCCTGTCATTTCGGCAATTACATTATAAGATTCAATGTCTTTTAACATTTTACAATCCATTTCTAATTTTAGTGTTACTTTTCCATTTTTTAACCAATGACTTAATTGATTTGAATGTATTGTACTTATGGCTGCCGCAGGAATTTTTTTCACGCCCTCCTCATAACTCATCACTCCCGTATGCGGGTGATTATCTACTGGGGTTGCTAGTGAACGAATAACCACAGCAATGGCTCCTTTTTTAGCCGCTTCAACTGCTCCGTGACCACGAACTGGATAACAAGCACCATAAGCTCTGAAAGTTTGCAATAAACTTTGGTCAAATGGTTGGTTGATAAACACAATTTTACCTTCTACTTTTTTGGGATTAGCATTTTTTAAATCATCTAAGGTTTTAAACTCTACAACCTCAGCTTCAATAGAACCGTTAGTACCAATAGAGCCACCAAGTGCAATGACTTTTAATTTTAATATTTCTCCTTTTTTATTAATTGCCCAAGCCGCTTCTTTTGTTCCTCTTTCCCAATGTGGTACTTTAATTTTTTGTAAATATACTTTATCAAATCCATAAGAATTTAAAATTTTTTCTCCCCAAAACACTGCCATTTCAGCTTCTGCCGACCCTGTTATTCTTGCCCCAACACCTTTACATAGAGACCTTAAATTTTCATAAGATTTCCCATTAACCAATGCTTCATTGTATATTTTTTTTATAAATAAGGAATCTTCATTTGCTGACACAAAATTTGAAAGTGTCATAAATAGAATAAAGCTATAAATTTGTTTCATTTGTTTAATTTTGATTTGTAAAGGTAGTTAAAAATAAGCTATTTTCTTTTAAAATTCTCATCATACCTCACCGATATATGAATCCATATTGAACGACCCAAACGTAGCATTAATGGAAAAAATATAACAAAAGCTAATAGCATCAACCCAAAAAATAGCCAAGGTGAATAATTAGTGGTTAACAGTGCGGCGAATAAAAAAGGCGTTTCAATAGCCACTACAATAGGATATGACATCCATAACGCACCTATCCAAAAACCTGGTTCTATTTCGTAAACTTGATTACAGACAGGACATTTTTCGGGCATTTTTAACATTTGATTATACCTAAACAGTCCTTGTTTAACAAATAAATCCCCTTCTCTACATCTAGGACATTTTAACAACACTACAGATTTGACTAATGGCATTTCTTTTTTCTTACTCATTAAATCTAAACCCTCCTCTATTTTTTTTTATTTCTGATTTATATTTTTTATCCCTTAACCTTTTTTCTTTTACAGATTTTGGAATTTTAGTTGGCTTTCTTTTCTTGTCAACTTTTAGCCATTCATCTAATAGGTTTTGCAATTTTATGATACAATTTTGTTTATTTTTTAATTGCGAACGACTTTTTTCAGACGATATTCGTACCCCATCTTTAAACAAATAAGATTTTGCTTTTTGTTTAATTAAATCTTTTTGTTCGGGAGTTAAATAATTAGAATTTTCAAAATCCCACACTAAACTTACTTTGGTTTCCACTTTATTGACATTCTGACCACCTTTACCACTACTGCGTGAGGTTTCAAATTTTAGTTCTGGCAATATATCAACAAAGCTATCCATTAATCTCGTCTAATAACTCTACCTCTAGGTTTAGTGATGCGTTCTTTTTTAAATTCTTTATATTTTCCTTTAAAAATTTCATACATTCTAAAATCACATTCTAACCTACCATTAAATACTTTTACTTTTTTGTTCGGTTTCAATTCAATGGCTTTTAGGGCATCAAAATTTGATGAAATCAACCAACAATTATATCCAGGGAAATTATGTTTAAATGTATCTCCAATTTCTTTATATAATTGGTCAATTTTTTCAACCTCTAATCGTTCTCCGTAAGGTGGATTAGTAACTACCACTCCATAATCGGTATTGGCATTTTTGATGTTTTGCTCTTTAAAATCTTTAGCTTCAAAACTCACTAAATTCCCTATTGGCAATCCTTGTGCATTTTCTCTTGCTACTCTAACCATTTCAGAATCAACATCAGAACCTACAATTTTAAATTGAGGATTCTTAAGTGGTCGCCTTGGTAAATCATCTTGAATTCTATTCCATAATTCTTGATCAAAATCTTTTAAATGTTTAAAGGCAAATGTTTTTCTTTCAATTAAAGCTGGTATTCCACTTGCAATTAGAGCGGCTTCAATAGGTATTGTTCCCGAACCACAAAAAATATCATATAAATCTGATTTTTTATCCCAACCCGAACGTAAAATTAAGCCAGCAGCCACCGCTTCATTTAATGGTGCTTCCCCTATTCTACTTCTGTACCCTCTTTGAAACAAAGGTGCACCTGACGTATTTAAAGAAACGGTGCAATTTCTATCTCTAATGTGTAAATCAAATACTACATTGGGTCTTGCTTTGTCAACATCAGGTCTTTTACCAAAACTGTCTCTAAAATGATCGGCTATAGCATCTTTTAACAACAGCATTGGAAACTGTGAATGATTAAACATATCAGAATTAACAGCTCCTTTAACGGCAAATGTTTTGTTGAGTGAAAAATAAGTGCTAAATCTTATTTGATTAAATTTTTTAACCAAGTCTCTTTCATCTTTAAATGTAAAAGACTCTATTGGCAAAAGAATTGAAACCGCAGTTCTTAACCAAATATTTGATTTATATAACAGTTCTCTGTTTCCTTCATAAGATACTGCTCTGTTTCCTTGTTTAATTTTTTTTGCTCCAAGATCTCTTAATTCTTGCGCTAACACGTCTTCAAATCCGAAAAATGTTTTGGCTACTATTTGCATTGATTGTTTATATTTATTGCAAAGATAGTTATTTAGTTGTTTGGTTGATTAGTTATTTGTTATTCGTTATTGAGTTATTTGTTATTCGTTATTCGTTATTCGTTATTCGTTATTGAGTTATTCGTTATTGAGTTATTCGTTATTGGTTATTCATTATTTGTTATTTGTTAT
>CAYQRJ010000272.1:0-3686 GCA_964419855.1 uncultured Crocinitomix sp. | reverse complement strand
GATAATACCCAAATTTGAGGGAGTTTGAAATTATCTTTATTCATCTGCTATATTTTTTAACCTTTGCTTATGTGTTCTTATGTGGTTGAATTTTTCTACCACATAAATCACATTAGTTTCACATAAGTTTTTCTACTATTACCGTAACCTTAAAGAATTAAAGTGCGAAACTTAAATGATTAATTTAATAAAATAATGGAATTATTAAAATAAAAGCCATTATTATTGATGGGTTCTAATTCATAATGAAACTTTTGACCAGGACGCTTTAAAATTGATAAAATCCCTAAGCCTGCATTACCTTTGTCATCAAGTTTGCCTGTTTTAAGTTTTTCAATATATAATTTTTTAATTGAATTAGCATCTTCACTCTTTAAATGTTTCAACTTATTATTAAGCTGTTTGGCATCTTTATTTGAAATGCTATTGCCTGAGCTAAAAACAATCCCTTTTTCAATAATCCCTACTTTAAAGTAAGGTAGATGATTGTCTATTTGAGTTTGATGTTTCATTATATTATCTAATAGCTCTACAGTAATTAATTTAACACGAGAAATTAGTGAATTGGAAAAAATCAATTCTTTTAATTTACTTTCAATAATACCAATTGAGTGGTTAATAACCGTTCGATTTAAAACACCATACAGCACGTATAATTCTGTGTAATTATCTTTACTGTTAATTGTGTTTAATAAGTCTTTTTCTACAAATTTATTTTCTATCATAGTTTGAGGGTTAAAAGGATGATGTCATCTGTTTGTTGCAAAGAGTTGTGTTTATTAATAAAATCATTAATTTCTTTATCTCTTTGATTTTCTGTAAGTGGGGCTATTTTTTCAAAAAATTGTTTTATTTTTTTTGAGCCAATTCTTTTTTTGTTTGTTGAACTAATTTGATCTATTATTCCGTCAGAAAGTAAAAAGAGCATATCGTTTTCATTATATTTTAATGTTTTTTCTGTAAATACAACTTTTTGGTTAATATACTTTTGACCAATAGAAAATCTATCAGTAGGCAATTTATTTAATTCATTATTGGCATAATGATAAATAATACCTTTTGCCCCAGTGTATTTAATGATTTGATTAATTTTATCAACACAAATCAAAGCTAAATCCATGCCGTCTGAACCAAAATCATTATTATTATTGAGTACTAAATTGATAGATTGATTAAGTTGAGTTAAGATATTAACAACGCTTGTATCATTTTCAGTTTCAATAATATGATGCAACATTTGAATACCTAATGTAGCAACCATTGCTCCTGGCACACCATGCCCTGTAGAATCACCAACTGCAATGTAAATTAAGTCATCTTTTTCTTTAACGCAATAAAAATCACCACTTACAGTTTCTTTAGGTAAATAGGTTAAAGTTACATCATTAAAGTAGGTTTTATAAGCCTCTTTTGTTGGCAACATAGAGTTTTGTATCCTTTTGGAATAATTAATGCTATCTGATACTTTTTTATAAATGATTTTTTTTGATTGCTCTAATTGGTGTCTGTGAATAACAGATGCTAAAGTGTCACAAACCATTAAAAAGAAATCTTTTTCATCTTTATTGCTTTGATGTCCGTGTTCAACATAAATATTTAAAACGCCTAATACTTTATCATTAATTTTTATAGGAATATTATAATGACCGTGGGGTGTCATATCTTTGGGTACAATGGTGTGGTCGGCAGTAACACAATTTGAAAACAAGAGTTCTTTTTTTAAAAGTGCTTTACCACACAAACAATCTCCAGGTTTTAAAAGTGCACATTTTTGTACTAATTCGCCTAAGTCTTTATGAGCAACCATTTCTAAATTACCATCTGTATTTGTTAAAAACACCGACCCTTTAGATTGAATTTTTAACCAAGGTAATTCTAACAAAATATTAAGCGAATCTTGCAAAAACTGATGTAAATCTAAATTAGTATCGGTAGATTTTTTTAATATGACAGCCAATATACTTTTATTTAACAAATGAGCATTACTTTTTTCAACCGTTTCTTTTTGTTTAATTATTGTTTTTAAATTAATAAAATTAATTCTTTCAGCATATTGTTTTGCATAAAAGGCTATGGCGCTAATTACCATCATAGGTAAAAGTTGCATAGTTTGTTTAATTGCAGGCTCAAATTCTAATCCAAAAAATAAAAATGGAATTAAAAATAAGGCAATAAAAATAATTAGGTTTGAAACCATTAAAACCCAAAGGGTAAAAAAAGGTATTAGGGTAAAAAATAAAATTCTTACATATAAAAAAAGAATAAAACTGTTATCATTTGCCACATCATAAATAACTGCTATTGCACCAATGATGTAAAATAGACTGATGGCAGGAAGATATAGTTTTAAAAACCATGCTCTGGTAATAAAAAAAGAGTAAATAAAAAAAACAACTCCCAAAAAAGGAACTATAAAATTTGATACAATTAACAACCAACTTTGGTTATTTAAAATGTTAGAGGAATGATTTAAAACTTTAAAGTAAGTGATAGAAAATACTAGAACCCCAACCATAATGGCTAACCTCAATAAAGGTAGAGATTTTTTTATGGCTAGTTGTCTATACTCATTTTCTAACTCTTTTGATTTAAAGGTTAAAAAGTAAATGTTAAGGTTATTCTTATCTAAAAAATTAAACATTTTACTCAGCAACAACACGTTTAAACTCAAATTTAATGTCGGTAACCAATTCTAGTTCTTCACCCATTTCTAGCATATCGTCATCATCATCTTCATATTTCCATATAAAATTCACATTTATCCCTTCTTCTTTTAGCTGTTTTAAGTTTAAAATTAAATCAACTAACATTCTTGTAGATGAAGTATTAAGATAATTAAAAAACATGCTAAAATTGATGTCTTTTTTTGTTGACTTAAAGTTTTTTATCCAATCAAAAGCTTGCTTGTAAAATTCAGATACATTTTCAGGGGTTGATATCCCTTCTATATATAAATTACCAGTTGTTTTAAAATCTATTAATGGGGTACTTAGTGTAGGTTTTATGTAGAGATTGTTCATTAGTTTGTATTTAATTAACAGGCAAAATTAATAAAATTAAATGACTCATCATTCTTTTGTAAAAAAATACTGATTTATCAGTATGTCTTTTAAACCCTTAAAAAACCAATTAACAACTAAAGTGAATTAAACAAATCAGTTTTTTAATTGCTTACAGGTTTAAACTCAAATTTGGTGTTGGTAATTAATTCTATATCTTCTCCCATTTCCAACATATCGTCATCATCATGATCATATTTCCAAATAAAATTTACCTTAACTCTCTCTTCTCTTAAATGTTTTAATTTTAAAATTAAATCTATAATTGTGCTTGATGATGAGGTGTTAAGATATTCAATATATAAAGTAAATGTAATGTCTTTTTTTGTTGATTTAAATTGATTAATCCATTTATAAATTGGTTCGTAAAACTCAACCACATCCTCAGGTGTTGAAATACCTTTAATTAATAATTCCCCATTAGTTTTAAAATCTATTAGAGGGGTTTTTATTGTAGAACTAATATAAAGATTTTCCATTTTAATTTGTGGGTTGGTGTTAATTAACTAACAAAGTTAGGTAAAATAAAATATTTCTCTTGTTTTTTCAAAAATAATCTTAAGCTTTAAAACCAATCCAGTCCTAAACGTTTTTTGAAATAATAACTAAAGTCTTGATTTTATTTAG
>CAYQRJ010000271.1:0-3690 GCA_964419855.1 uncultured Crocinitomix sp. | reverse complement strand
ATTACCAAGCAAACAAAGGTAAATTGTTCATCAATTGATTAACGTCTTTTTTTACTTCATTTATAATCGTTTCATTATCCTTATTCATTAACACCTTATCCATTAATTCAACAATTTGCGGGATTTGACTTTCCTTAACCCCTCTGGTTGTAATAGCTGGTGTACCAACTCTAATTCCAGACGTTACAAAAGGTGATTGAGTATCAAAAGGCACCATGTTTTTATTTACAGTTATTTCAGCAGCAACCAAAGCGTTTTCAGCTTCTTTTCCAGTAATATTTTTAGATCGTAAATCAATTAACATAGAGTGATTATCTGTACCACCAGAAATAATTTTATACCCTCTTTTAACAAATTCCTCTGCCATTACTTTTGCATTAGCAACCACTTGTTTTTGATAGGTTTTAAATTCAGGTTTAAGGGCTTCTCCAAACGCTACAGCCTTAGCCGCTATCACATGCTCTAAAGGCCCACCTTGCGACCCTGGAAAAACAGCAGAATCTAATAAAGATGACATTTTTCTTACTGTTCCTTTCATTGTTTTTTTGCCAAAAGGGTTGTCAAAATCATGACGCATCATAATTACACCACCTCTTGGTCCACGCAATGTTTTATGTGTAGTAGAAGTAACAATATGACAATGGTCAAAAGGATCATTTAATAAACCTGCTGCAATTAAACCAGCCGGATGTGAAATATCTGCTAAAATAATAGCTCCAATTTCATCTGCCACTTTTCTAACTGATGCATAATCCCAATCTCTTGAATAAGCAGATGCCCCTAATATTATTAATTTTGGCTGCTCTTTACGAGCTATATCTGCTAACTTTTTATAATCAATTTGACCCGTAGATTCTTCAACACCATAAAAAGAGGTCTTAAATAACTTACCAGAAAAATTAACTGGCGAACCGTGGGTTAAATGCCCGCCATGAGACAAATCAAATCCTAAAATTTTATCACCTGGATTTAAACAAGCCAAAGTAACGGCGAAATTAGCTTGAGACCCAGAATGAGGCTGTACATTTGCCCAAGTAATGTTAAACAATTTTTTAAGTCTATCAATGGCTAAGGTCTCAACTTTATCCACTACTTGACATCCGCCATAATAGCGTTTATTTGGCAATCCTTCAGCGTATTTATTGGTTAGTATAGACCCCATTGCATCTAAAACATCTTGACTAACAAAATTCTCAGAAGCAATTAACTCTACCCCTTCTAATTGTCTTTCTTTTTCTGCTCGAATTAAATCAAAAATTTCCTTATCCATTGTTTAATTTTTTAGTATTGCAAATATAAAATTAATACACACAACCCTATCAATTTGACATCACATTTTGTAACTTTTATTCAATTTAATAGTATTAATACTATTCAAAATGTATTTTTGCAATTATAACTACATATATAAATGACACCAAACCAACCAGTAAATAAAACAAATAAACTTGTTGAAACTAAGGATTTAGTTTTTATTTGGAAACTTTTACTTAAAAACATAGGTTTCATAATTATTATTCCATTAATTGCATACTTTATTGGTTACATTTACACTTACAGATTAACAGATGTTTATGGCTCAAAAGTTCAATTACTACTAAAATCAAACGAAACATACGATTACCAAGACCCTATTTATAAAGGATTAGGTGCTTATGGTGTTTATATGGATGTGCAAAATCAAATGCGGATTTTACAATCTAAAGATTTAATTGAGGAAATTGTTGAAAAAATTGACATCAACACCTCCTATTATGTAGTTGGTAGATTAAAGAAAAAAGAGGTGTTTCAAACACTACCTTTTAAAACTGAAATGGAGGTGATAAACAATAACATTTATGAATTACCTATAAGTATTGAGGTATTAAATGAAAAAGATTATCAAATTTCATATTCCGTTAACGGAACAGACAAAAGTTATAAGTATCAATTTGACAGTACTCACATTAATAAAGACTTTAAAATCAACCTAAAAAAGCAGTATAGTTTTACCAATAAAAACATTAAAGGAATTACTGAATCTAAATACGAAATTGTTCAACATTCTACTCAAAATATCATTAATAAATATAGGTATGCTATGAATATTGAAAACATTGAGCATACTAGTATATTAGAAATAACCATAGCAGATGAATTACAAGCCAGAGGTAAGCGATTTTTAGACACTCTAACAAAAGTTTACATTGATTTTTCAAAACGAATTCAGTTAGAAGTAAATCAAAACACTTTAGAAAATATTGAAAAACAAATTGACACCGTTAGTGTATTTATTCGCGAGAAAGAGATTGAATTATTAAGATACAAAGACGACCACGCTATTTTAAACCTTACTAAAGAAGACAATGAATATTTCAATAAATATGTTGAATATACTCAATCTAAAAGGTTGCTGACTCAAAAAATGAAATCCTTAGAAGCATTAGAAGCCTATATAATAAACATTGGTGATGAACATATTTTACCCCCTTCTTTTTCTATTTTAAAAGATGATATTTATTTGAATACGGCTATAAAAAAAATATATGAATTACAATTAGATTTAAAAAGTAAATCAGCCTCCTTTTTACCTAATAACCAAAACATTATTAAACTTGAAAACCAAATACAAACATTAAAAAAAGATATTATTGTATATATCGGAAACGTAAAAAAAGTTGTTCAAAACGAAATTACAGATGTCAATTCTTATATCAACCAAAATAAATCTAACATTAAAAAAATACCCATTTCTCAACAAGACATTTCTAACATTAAAAGAGAGTTGGACGTTAATAACAAAATGTACTTGTTTTTATTAGAGAAAAAAACAAATACTTTAATTGCAAGAGCCGGTATAATACCACAAGTAAGAGTAGTTGAAAGTGCATCTGCAATTGGAGTTATTCAACCAGACAAAAAGAAATTAATTAGATTATTTGTTTTAGGCGGATTAGTTATTGCTTTAATGATTGCTGTTATAAGAAAATTATTTTTTGAACGTTTTGAAAATGTTAACGAGTTAGCAGACGCAACAAACCTTACCGTTTTAGGAGGATTGCCACACGTTAAGGAAGTAGAATCTAAATTAATTGTAACCCAAAAACCTAAATCACAAATTACAGAAAGTTTTAGAACACTAAGAACTAACCTATCTTACTTAGGCGACCCTAAAGAAGGTCAAGCTAAAAAAGTATTAATATCTTCTTTCTTTCCTGGTGAAGGTAAAACATTTACATCATCCAATTTATCGGCATTAATTTCAATGAGTGATAAAAAGGTAGTAATTGTTGATTTTGACCTTCATAAGCCAAAAATTCATAAAACTTTTGATATTGATAATACTAAAGGTGTTTCAACTTATCTTATTGGAAAACATAGATTAGACGAAATTATTAATAAAGATATTAAAGTTGGTTTAGATGTAATATCGGCAGGTCCTATCCCTCCCAATCCGTCTGAATTAATTCTTAAAAAACAAATGCAAACCTTATTTAAACAATTAGAAACTAACTACGATTATATTATCATTGACACCCCTCCATTTGGCTTACTTAATGACGCCATAGAATTAGCTAAATATATTGATGTTTTTATAGTAGTTTTAAATACTAAATTTATTCGCCGCAAAGGACTTTATACCATAGAAGACATTTTGTCTAAACATCAAGATTTATCAACCGGGTTAGTATTAAACGACATTAAAAAAAC
>CAYQRJ010000270.1:0-3703 GCA_964419855.1 uncultured Crocinitomix sp. | reverse complement strand
CCGCAAAAGTTGCATTTACTATTTGAATTTAGACTTATAAAAACAGAGTTTTTGAAATCCAAGTAAATTCAAAGTTTTAGTCCTAAATTATAAAAACTGTTTAGGACGAGATTATTATTTTATTCGTAAACTTTTAATAAAATCTCCAATATATCAATGGCGGCTTTTGATATTTTAGTACCTGGCCCAAAAATTCCCATTACACCTTTGTTATACAAATAATCGTAATCTTGTTGAGGGATAACACCTCCTGCAATCACCATAATATCTTCTCGCCCTAGTTTTTTTAATTCATCCATTACTTGAGGCACTAATGTTTTATGCCCAGCTGCTAAAGAAGACACCCCTAAAATATGTACATCATTTTCAACAGCTTGTTTAGCGGCTTCTTCTGGCGTTTGAAATAAAGGACCTATATCTACATCAAATCCAATATCGGCAAAAGATGTTGCAATTACTTTAGCTCCTCTATCATGACCATCTTGTCCCATTTTTGCTACCATTATTCTTGGTCGTCTGCCATCTAATGAGGCAAATTTATCTGCTAATTGTTTAGCGGTATTAAAATCTTTATCTTGCATAGCTTCTGCTGAATAAACTCCCGAAATAGAACGAATAGTTGCTTGATAGCGTCCAAAATGTTTTTCCATAGCATCTGAAATTTCACCTAATGATGCCCTGTTACGAGCACATTCAACTGCTATGGCTAACAAATTAGCATCTTCCTTACTCGCTTGTTCTAATTTTTTAAGTGATGTTTGAACCTTTTCTTCATCCCTATCTGCTTTCATTTTGTTTAAACGTTCTATTTGAGATAATCTTACTTTGGTATTATCAATCTCTAAAATATCAATGGGTGCTTCCTTATCTAATTGATAACGGTTAACACCAACAATAATATCTTTACCCGAATCAATACGAGCTTGTTTACGGGCAGCAGCTTCTTCAATTCTCATTTTTGGAATTCCAGATTCAATGGCTTTAGCCATTCCACCTAGTTCTTCTACTTCTTGAATACGCTCCCATGCTTTTTGCGTTATTTGTTGGGTTAACTTCTCTACATAATAAGAACCACCCCAAGGGTCAATGGCTTTAGTAATACCCGTTTCTTCTTGAATGTATATTTGAGTGTTACGAGCTATTCTTGCCGAAAAATCTGTTGGTAAAGCAATGGCTTCATCTAAGGCATTAGTATGTAAAGATTGAGTTCCACCAAGTCCAGCAGCCATGGCTTCAATACAAGTTCGGGCTACGTTGTTAAATGGGTCTTGTTCGGTTAAACTCCACCCAGATGTTTGACAATGTGTTCTTAATGACAATGATTTAGGATTTTGGGGATTAAATTGTTTAACTAATTTAGCCCAAAGTAATCTACCTGCTCGCATTTTGGCAATTTCCATAAAATGATTCATCCCTATTGCCCAAAAGAAAGACAAGCGGGGCGCAAAAGTATCTACATCCATGCCTGCTTTAATTCCTGCTCTAATGTATTCTAAACCATCTGCTAAAGTATATGCCAATTCTAGGTCGGCAGTAGCACCAGCCTCTTGCATGTGATAACCCGATATTGAAATGGAGTTAAATTTAGGCATATTTTGAGAGGTATATTCAAAAATATCAGCAATAATTCTCATTGAATGTTTAGGTGGATAAATATAGGTATTACGCACCATAAATTCTTTTAAAATATCATTTTGAATGGTACCTGCTAATAAATCTTTATCAACACCTTGTTCTTCAGCAGCTACAATATAAAACGCTAAAATGGGTAATACAGCACCGTTCATGGTCATAGAAACCGACATTTTGTCTAATGGAATATCATCAAACAAAATTTTCATATCCTCAACCGAATCTATGGCTACTCCAGCCTTACCAACATCACCTACCACACGTGGATGATCAGAGTCATATCCTCTGTGAGTGGCTAAATCAAAAGCTACAGATAATCCTTTTTGACCTGCGGCTAAATTTCGTTTATAAAAGGCATTTGACTCCTCTGCAGTTGAAAAACCTGCGTATTGTCTAATGGTCCACGGACGAATGGCATACATGGTTGAATAAGGACCTCTTAAATTAGGGGCTATACCCGATACAAAACCAATGTGCTCAACATCTTTAATGTTTTTTGGTGTGTAAACATTTTCAAGTTCAATACCTTCTGCAGTTTGAAATGATGGTGTTTGTTTGATGTCGTTACTCAATGGTTTACGACTGTTTTTTAAAGGTTTAAATTGATGTCTTTTCATTGTTCAGTCGGTTTTTGATAATGTTGTTCAAGGATAAATTTAACAAGAGGCTTAAAATCTTTTGCTGTTAAAGGTTCAGGCTTAACTTCAGTCCATTTTTCTAATGTACTTGGGTATTTATTTACTCCTAAAAACGTTTTTTTATTGGTGTTTAGTTGCTCTATTAACAATTGCTTGTTTTCATTAATTTTATTTTGAATAAAGTTATCTTTAATGGATGAAATATAACCACCATTGTTCTCAATATCCAAAAATAAATTCCAAGCTGAGTTAATTAATTTATCGGTTAAATCTTCAATATAATACGCCCCTGCTGCGGGGTCAGATACTTTGTCGAAATAAGCTTCCTCTTTTAACACCAATTGAATGTTACGTGCCATTCTTACTGCTATTTCATCTGAATTATCAAAAGGAGTAACTTGAATGTTTTTTGCTCCACCTAAAACCGCTGACATGGCTTGAGTTGTGGCTCTTAATAAGTTATTATACCTATCATTTTTTGCTAAATGACGTTGATTGGTTGTTGCATTGATTAAAACCTCATCTATCTCTATATTTTCATCAAAAGATTTAAAAAAATGGTTTAAAAGAATTTTATAAGCTCTGAATTTGGCTATATTGGTAAAATACTCCTCATTAATAGATAAAGTAGTGTAAATTTTGGATAAAATTTGAGATAATTCTACACCATTATGTAATAACAATTGCACATATTCGCTAAGTTGAGCTAAAGTAATGGCTAATTCTTGAATGGTTGATGCTCCTGCTTGTCCAAACAGTAATCCGTTAATGTGTAAATGTTTAATTTTATAGTGGCTAAACTGATTATAAAATGTTAAAAAATCATTTAATGTGTAATTAAATTCTCCTTTATTTATTCCAAGAGTTAAAGCATCAAACGCTAAGGTTAAATGGTTGTATTCATCTTTTAACACCTCTTTTATTTGATTAAATTGAGAGGTGTCTGTTAAAATAAATTCTGATGAGATGTACTGTAAGCCTACATCCTTTAAAGCATCTTTTAAATTAATTTGATGATTTAATTCAACCTGAATGGCATCACAACCTACTAGCAAATGATTTAATATGGCTTGGTTTAATTGCTTGCTATTATTACCCGAAAAATGTTCTTGAACAAACCAAGTGTTATTTTCGTTATGTTTTAAAGGTTGATAATTTTTAGCGTCATCAGAATGAAAATAAGCTCGTGTTTCAATACCTAATTCAGGTTGATAATCAAGTATAGATAATGGTTTACCTTTTAAATCTTTTTCTATTTTAGCAATCCACTCTTGTTTGGAAACTTTATTAAACTCTTTAAACAATTGTTTTGTGTCGGACATATTAAAAAACTTTGCACTAAATTATAAATAATCTTTGATTAGTTTATAAATTAAAGAAATAATTCCTGCTGCTGCAATAAAACCTGTTACAAATTGCCGTGAAAAGGAATA
>CAYQRJ010000269.1:0-3705 GCA_964419855.1 uncultured Crocinitomix sp. | reverse complement strand
CCATCTACTACTCTATGGTCGCAAGATAGACTCAATTTCATTACATTTCCTGGTTTTATTTCTCCATTTTTAACAATGGCAGTTTCTTTAATTGCTCCTACCGATAAAATACATCCATTAGGAGGGTTAACAATAGAGGTAAAGTCTTCAATACCATACATTCCTAGATTAGATATAGCAAAAGTACCACCTTGCATATCTTCTGGCATTAACTTTTTAGTTTTTGCTTTTACTACCATTTCTTTTACCTCAGCTCCTATTTGTGCAAAACCTTTAGAATCGGCAAATTTAATAACTGGAACTACTAAACCGTCAGGTACTGCAACAGCAACACCAATATGTATGTGATGGTTATATCTAATAGCATTATCAATACAATCAACATTTACTTTTGGATGCTTTCTTAAAGCCATAGCAACAGCTTTAACAATCATATCATTAAAAGATATTTTAACATCACCTTTTGCATTAATGGCTTTTCTTGCTTTTATGGCATTATCCATGTTCACTTCCATTTTTAAATAAAAGTGAGGTGCAGTAAATTTTGATGCAGCCAATGTTCTTGCAATGGCCTTACGCATTTGACTAAATGGTTCATCAGTAAAAGACTCTGTTCCTGCTGGTGCAGAATATGTAGGAGCAGAAGTTGAAGGTACATAATTTTCAATATCACGCTTAACAATTCTACCATTTTCACCTGTTCCTTTAAGATGAGATAAATTGATGTTTCTTTCCTCTGCCATTTTTTTAGCTAAAGGCGAAACAAATATTCTACCTCCATCTGAGGTTTCAACTGTAATGGTTTCTTGAGGTGTTTCTTTTACAACTGGTGTTGGAACAGGATTCACCTCAACTTTTTTTGTTTCAGCTTTTGGTGTTTCTTTTACTTCTTCTTTTGGCTCAGACACTTCTGCCTCAGCTAATATTTTTTTAATATCCTCACCTTTTTTACCAATAACTGCTAATACAGAATTAACTGGAGCTGCTTGGCCTTTATCTACACCTATATGCAATAACACACCATCATAAAAAGATTCAAATTCCATAGTGGCTTTGTCAGTTTCTATTTCGGCTAACAAATCACCTTCTGCTACTTTATCGCCTACTTTTTTGTGCCATTCTGCAACCACTCCTTCAGTCATTGTATCTGAAAGTTTAGGCATTCTAACTATTTCTGCCATAATTTTATTATTAATTTTTTAAACTAGTTAATTTTTAAGCTAAATATTCCTTTACAAATGGGTAATCTTTTTGTTGATATACATCTTTATACAATTCATCTTTATCAGGATAAGGAGATTCTTCAGCAAATTTAATAGCATCCATGACTTGTTTTTTAGTATCAGCTTCAATTTTATCAATTTGCTTTTGAGTTAACCATTTGTTCTCTTTAATCACCTCTAATACATGAACAATTGGATCTCTTTCCATCCATTCTGCTACCTCTTGCTTTGTTCTATATTTTTGTGGGTCAGACATTGAATGTCCTTTATATCTATAAGTTCTAATATCTAATAAAGTTGGACCATCACCACGTCTTGCTCTTGCTGCCGCTTCTTCAATGGCTTCATGAACAGCTTCTGGTCGCATTCCATCAACAACCATTGACGGCATTTCGTATGAATCTGCTATTTTAGACATATCTAACACATTGGTTGTTCGCTCTACTGATGTTCCCATAGCATAATTATTGTTTTCAATGATAAAAACAACTGGAAGTTTCCAATTCATTGCCATGTTAAAAGTTTCGTGTAAAGCTCCTTGCCTAGCAGCACCATCACCAAAAGAGGTATAACATACATTGTCTGTTTCGTTATATTTTTCGGCAAATGCTATTCCTGCTCCCATTGGTATTTGTGCTCCTACAATTCCATGACCTCCTAAAAAATTCTTTTCAACATCAACAAAGTGCATTGAGCCACCTTTACCTTTTGAACACCCTGTAATTTTACCATATAATTCAGCTGCTAATATTTTTGGGTCAGTTCCTAACGCTATTGGATGACCATGGTCTCTATAAGCAGTAATGTGTTTATCTCCTTTTTTAGCTGCAGATACAGTTCCAACTGCTACAGCTTCTTGTCCAATATAAACATGTAAAAAACCACCAAATTTTTGTTGAATATATAGTTGTGAAATCTTTTCTTCAAATCGTCTGATAAGTAGCATATCTTTATACCATTTAAGGTAAGTTTCTTTAGAAAACTTAGTCCCTTTGGTTTTTCTACTCGCTTTTGTTGTTTTTTTTGTTGCAACTTTAGTTGTAGCCATAGTCAATGTGTTAAAATTTACAGGTTACAAATATAAAATTTATTTTATTAATAAATGTTTATCATTAATAATATTCGTTAGATAGTCATTAATTAGATTATGTTTCATATTTATCATTTATTTTGGAAACAAAAAACACAAAAAACGTTTCCAAATTGAAAAATGTTTTTTATCTTTGCGCCATGGAAAATAAAAAACAAGAATTTTTATTACAAGCTTTAGGTGTTTATATGCAGTTAGGTATAAAAAGCGTCACCATGGATGAATTAGCCAGACAACTTGGCATATCAAAAAAAACTATTTACACTTATGTTAAAGATAAAAATGATTTGGTAATTCAATGTATTAAACAAGCTCAACAAAATGAAGAATGTGAAATTAAAGACATTTCAGAATCAGAAAATAATGCCATTGATGAATTATTAAAGGTTGGGGAATTAGTAGCTCAGCGCCTACGTTCAGTTCATCCATCAATTTTTTTTGATTTACAAAAATATCATCCTGAAGCCTATCAATTAATGAATGTGCATAGAAATAAATTAATTATAAATAGCGTCACCTCTAATTTAAACAAGGGCAAAGAGCAAGGTTTGTATCGCAACAATATTAATGAAGATATTTTATCAAGAATGTATGTATCATTTATAGACGTTCTTTTTCACGGTGATGTTTTTCCAACTTCAAAATATTCTTTTATCCAAGTATATTCAGAGTATTTTAAATATCACATCAGAGGAATAGCATCAGATAAAGGCTTAAAATATCTTGAAAAAATAATGAAAACTAAAAAATTAGATTTATAATGAAAATCATATTAATTATAACAGCTTTTTTAATTGGAAATGGATTGTATGGTCAGGACTCTACAGCTTTTAATTTAAAATTAGCAGAAGAGTATGGAATTGAACACAATCAAAAAATAAAAAATACCCAGTTAGAAATTGAAAAAACACAAAAAAAAGTATGGGAAACCATTGCTATTGGCTTACCTCAAGTTAATGCAGAGGGCAAGTTTCAAGATATGGTAAACATTCCTACAACAGTGGTTGATGCTACAATTTTCAACCCTTTAGCTCCACCAGGTACATTAATGGAATTTCAGATGGGGCAACAATATAATATGTCGGGAACAATAACGGCTAACCAATTAATTTTTGATGGATCTTATATTGTAGGACTACAGTTTTCAAAATTTTATAAAAAAATAGCCGAAACCAATCATCAAAAAACAATGGTTGAAGTAAAAGCTATGGTTAGAGAAGCTTATTACAATGTGTTAGTGGCTCAAAAAAATGTATCCTTAATGGATTCTATTTTAGCATCTACCAAACAAATGTGGGAAGAAACCAATGTTATGTTTGAAACTGGATTTGTTTTAAAAGAAAGTGTAAATCAATTAGAGCTGGCATACAACAAAGTAGAACAAAGAAAAAA
>CAYQRJ010000268.1:0-3720 GCA_964419855.1 uncultured Crocinitomix sp. | reverse complement strand
GATTAATATTAAACTAATTTTTGATAGGTTTTCCACCACAAATTAGGAATATCATTTTTTAAAGCATTTTGATAAGTTTCGTATGTACAAGGAACAAGTAGATGACGTTGAAATTTTAAACTTTGAGTGTTAGGGTAAGGTACTTCCATCCACCATCTGCCACTCTTATCACTTTTATAAAAAACTATTTCATCTTTAAAGTCATCAACAGCTACTCTATATTTAGTATATGTTTTTTTACTGCCCTTTGGATAATCATTTTTGCGTTGATGTACTCCATCAATAAAATACCATACCATTTGAGCCACTAGGTTAGCGTCAGATTTAACTGACCACTTTTGATAATTAAAATTAAATAAACCGATTGATGTTATTTTATCACTTAAACCTGCATACCTCATAATTCGGCAAGCATCTTCACCATAAAAACCATGAGGAGAATCTTTGGAATTAGCTTTATAATCAGACGAGCGAATGGCATCTAAGTCAAAACTAATAATATCGGAATTACGGACTAAAGGTTCTACCATTTTAGTATTTGAATAAAACTCGCCTAAGCTATGGTAGTCAAAAAATAATTCATCAAATAACTTTTTTTCGGCTTGTTTAATATAATAAGATTGATATCCAAAATTGGCATAATTAAATAAATAGTTAGGTTTATGTGTTACTATTTTATTGAGCCAAGCATTAAAAAAAATATCATCATCTACATCACCTAAGTCAAATTCGGCATCAATGGTCATTAAGTTAACGGTTTGTTCAAGCATTTCGTAAGCCTGAAACATGGCGAAAGTTAAATCTTGTGTTCCTCCAATTACTATAGGTATAATGTCATTCTTAACTAACTCAACAACAATTTCTTTAAGAGCGAGATAAGTGTCTGACTGAGTTAAACCAGGCGAAATGTGTCCAAAATTATAAATCTTTTTATTCCATTCTGGACATTCTAATTGATATAATTTATCTTGAATTACTTGAAAAGACAAATCATTAGGTTGAATATTTGAATTTCTATATTCATCAACAAAAATTAGAGCTAAAGTACCCGGAACTACCTCTTCAAAACTTACTTTATCAATAATGATATTACCTAATTGTGACGCTTTATAATTAGAGTCATTATATATAGGTCTAAAATATATTGATAAATCTTTCATTCGATTTATTTTTTGGCTTTGGCTTTTGGTTTGGCTTTTGATTTTGCTCCTCTTTTTCCTTTAGCAGGTTGATTTTCCATTATCTCTAGACATTGCTCATAAGATAATTTTTCTGGTTCAACATCTTTTGGTAACTTATAATTTTTACGTCCTACTTTTAAATACGCACCATATCTACCATTAAGCAATTGCATTTTATCATCTTCTTTAAAAGTTTTGATAAGGGCTTTGGCATCTGCCTCTCGTTTTTCTTTAATTAATTCAATGGCCCTTTCTAAAGTAATGGTATCAATGTCATCTCCATTTTTAGCAGAAATAGAGACGAATTTACTATTGTGTTGCACATACGGTCCAAAACGTCCGATATTAACTTTTACCTCTTTTCCTTCAAACTCACCTAACACCTTTGGAAAAGCGAATAATTCTAATGCTTCCTCTAAAGTGATGGAAGTAATGGATTGATTTTTTCTTAAAGAAGCAAATTTAGGTTTTTCATCATCATCTGCATGACCGATTTGCACCATTGGACCAAAGCGACCTATTCTAACAATCACTTTTTTACCAGATTTGGGATCAACACCTAATTCACGTTCCCCACTTGCTCTTTCAGAATGTTCTAGGGTTTCTTCTACTGTTTTATGAAATGGTCCGTAGAATTTTTTTAACATTTCAGTCCATTTTTTAAGACCTTGAGCTATTTCATCAAATTCACGTTCAACACTTGCAGTAAAACTATACTCCATAATATTTCCGAAATTTTCAATTAAAAAATCGGTAACTACCCTACCTATATCTGTAGGCACTAATTTACCTTTATTGCTACCGTGTTTTTCTTTTTGTTTTAATTCTTTTACAGTTCCGTTTTTAAACACTAATTGTTCATAAGCTCTTTGTTTACCCTCATTCTCTCCACGTTCAACATAACCTCTTTTTTGAATGGTAGTAATGGTTGGAGCATAAGTAGATGGACGACCTATTCCTAGTTCCTCTAATTTTTTAACTAAACTTGCTTCAACATAACGAGCAGGTGGACGGGTAAAACGTTCTGTTGCTTTTATTTCATTAGCATTAAGTGAATCTCCAACATTAATGTCTGGTAATAACCCTGCAGTATCTTCATCATCTTCATCTAACTTGGATTCTAAATACACCTTTAAAAAACCATCAAATTTTATGATTTCGCCTTTGGCTTGAAACTCATTGTTTAAAGGGGCATCAATTTTAATTGTAGTTCGCTCTAATTTAGCATCACTCATTTGAGAGGCAATGGTTCGTTTCCATATTAAAGCATATAGTTTTTCCTCATCAGCAGAACCAGAAATGGAATGTTTTGAGAAGTCTGTTGGTCTAATGGCCTCATGCGCTTCTTGTGCATTAGACGATTTAGTTTTAAATTTTCTATTTTGTAAATATTGTTTACCATAAGCACTAACAATTTCGTTAGTTGCTCCTTTTATTGCTGTATCAGATAAATTAACCGAATCTGTTCTCATGTAGGTAATGCGACCAGCCTCATAAAGTTTTTGAGCTACCGACATTGTTCTTAAAACGGAAAACCCTAGTTTTAAACTTGCCTCTTGTTGAAGAGTAGAGGTTGTGAATGGAGCTGTTGGTGTTTTTTTTGCAGGTTTTTTAGTTACATCATTAACTTTAAAAGTGTAATTTTTACAAGCTTCTAAAAAAGATTTAGCCTCTTCTTTTTTATTAAAAGGTTTAGGCAATTTAGCTTTAAGTTTAGATTTTTCAACTTGAAAATCTGCATCTACATTAAAAAAAGATTGACTATTAAAAGCTTCTATTTCTTTTTCGCGTTCTACAATTAATCTTACTGCTACTGACTGAACTCTACCAGCAGATAATGAAGGTTTAATTTTACGCCATAATACTGGCGATAATTCAAACCCTACTAACCTATCTAAAATTCTACGAGCTTGTTGAGCATCTACTAAATCATCATCAATTTTACGTGGGTTTTTTATGGCGTTTGTTACAGCTGATTTTGTTATTTCATTAAAAGTAATTCTTTTATAATTATCTGCCTTTAGTTTTAACGCTTCTTTTAAATGCCAAGATATAGCTTCTCCTTCACGATCCTCATCAGTTGCTAACCAAACCATTTCAGCATCTTTTGCTAATTTTTTAAGCTCAGTTACAATTTTTTTCTTATCAGTTGAAATTTCATATTTGGGTTTGAAATCGTGTTCAATATCAATTGCTTTGTCTTTTTTAGCTAAATCTCTAACATGTCCAAAACTGGATTTAACCACATAATCTTTTCCTAGGTAACCTTCTATGGTTTTTGCTTTGGCAGGAGACTCAACAATTACTAAATTTTTAGCCATAATTTATTTGATATTTCAGAATTTAAGATGACAAAGGTATAAAAAAGTTATTAAGTTTCTTGATTGTTATCGTGATAGTTATTTAGTTGTTTAGTTGTTTAGTTGTTTAGTTTTAACGTAAACAATTATTAAACAATTAGTTATGAAAGTTGATTCTATCAGTATTTGGGGTTTAAATTTACTGCATTCAACTAAAGTGCAGCTAATAATAGTTCGAT
>CAYQRJ010000267.1:0-3783 GCA_964419855.1 uncultured Crocinitomix sp. | reverse complement strand
ATTATAAAATACCTAAGCGCTCCATATTTATATGGGGCGCTTTTTTGTTGGTAAATCATAAGCCATAACTTTAAAATTGATACTACATTTGCCTACATAAAAAATAATTAAATGGATACAGAATTTTTAGGATTATCTCTAGTTGATTGGACGGGCTATTCAGCAAGTGCCTTGTTATTAATTTCAATGATGATGAAGAATGTACAACGGCTTAGAATTATTAACTCTTTTGGCTGTATATTATTTGTTATTATGGGGTTAATGATTAAAAATTATCCCATTGTAATTACTAACGCCACCATTATTTTAATTAATATATATTACCTATTTATTAAAAAAAATTAATTGTTAATAGGGGGAGTAGTTTTCATAACCGACTTATTGTTGAAACGTAAAATAATAAGTTATGAAAAACACAAGAAAAAAAGCAGTTATTTTCTTTCTGTTGGCTCTATCAATTGGAGCTTGTAATAAAGAAAAAAACAAAACTGTAGAAGGGTTAAAACCTATTTATGCCACAGAGGCAGAACTTCAAACCGTTGAGGTGTCAAGCTCTCAGCCATTAATTAATCCAGGTAGAATTTATATTTATAACCATTTGCTTTTAGTCAACGAGCAAGCAAAAGGAATTCATATTTATGACAATTCTAATATTGAATCGCCGAGTGAGTTATCTTTTATATCTATACCAGGAAATATGGATTTTTCGGTTAAACAAAATTTAATTTATGCCGATAATGTAACAGATATGATTGTTATAGATATTAGTCATCCAAACCAACCTACTTTTAAGTCAAGAATACGACATGTATTTCCTGTTCAACAATTTCCATCAACACCAGGATATTTTGAATGTGTTGATCCAAGTAAAGGATTGGTAGTAGGTTGGGAAAAAACAAAACTGGAAAACCCAACATGTTCTAAGTAAAACTTTTAAAACGTTAAAAAATGAAAACATTAATAAAAAAATACATCACTGTTTCAGCATCTGCATTAATTGTATTTGCTTGTAGCAAGCAAGATATTAAACCTAATACGGGTAATCATAATACAACTAAAAATTCAGTAATGTCGTCAAGTGAGGGTGGGTCTTTAGCTCAGTTTACCATCATAGATGATTATTTATATACCGTGGATTATAAATCTATTAAAATATTTGACATCTCATCTAATGAACCTCCTCAATTAATTACCTCAATAAATCTAGGAGTTGGTATAGAAACTATTCACGCTAATAATGATTATTTATTTGTTGGTACAAATTCTGGTGTTAAAATTATAGATGCCACTAACCGTACTGCTGTAGAAGAGGTTTCAGAGTTTGACCACGTTAAATCTTGCGACCCTGTGGTAGCCAATTCAACTATTGCTGCTTCTACTTTAAGAGGGGGTACAGAGTGCGGAGGCGAAACTAATGAGCTAGAAATTATTGATATTTCTAACATCAACAACCCTAACTTAATAACTGTTGTTGATTTAGATTCACCTTATGGATTAAGTTTCTCTAAAACAAACCCTAACATAGTGTATGTTTGTGATGGCGCATCAGGAGTAAAAGGTTTTGATATATCTGACCTTGAAGATGTTCAAGAAATTTTAAACATTGACTCCTTTTTTGCTAAAGATATTATTGTAACAGATCATCAAACAATTATTGTTTTAGCTCAAGATGGAATACATCAATTTGATGCTAGTAATGAAGTGAACTTAATAGAAAAATCGCTTATTTCTATAAACTGATAAACATCTAGCATTTATCATAATTAAAGTCCGTTAATTTTTTACATTGACGGACTTTTTTAGGTTGTGATTTACAGTAATCAAAAACAAGATGTTTAAAAGTATTGTGTTAAGCGGGTCAATTCATTGATAAAATACAAGATATTTGTATAATAATCAAATTAAAATGAAAAATATAGTTGGATTTATTGTTACAGGATTAATTATTGTTGCTTGTGTGCCTTTAAAAAAATATCAAGAATTAGAGGCTAACTATAATAAAAGTTTAGAGGATCAAAATTCATTTAAAACCTCATCTATTGATTATGAAAATAAAGTTAAAGAATTAGAATCGCAATTAGAAGTAATGACATCTGATTTAACTAAAAATCAAAACGAAATTGATAAATTAAGACAAGATTATAAAAACTTGCAAGTAGAATACGACAAGCAAGTAGAACTACAAACCATTTTAGAGAAAAAATACACAAATTTACAATCTGATGGCTCTGCTGAAAGTTCAAAATTAATTAAAGATTTAGAGGGGACTCGCATTGAACTGCAAAGAAAAGAAGACCGTTTAAATGAATTAGAAAAAGAGTTAAACGCCAGAGAAAAAGCCTTAGACGAGAAAGAAAAACGAATTAAAGAATTGGAAGATATTATTGCTGCTCAACAAGAATCTACACGTTTGTTAAAAGAAAAAATTGCACAAGCCCTTTTAGGTTTTAAAGATAAAGGATTAACGGTTGAAGAACGTGATGGAAAAATATATGTAAGTATGGAGGCCAAACTATTATTTGCATCTGGAAAAACTGACGTAAGTAATGAAGGAAAACAAGCATTAATTGATTTAGCCAAAGTGTTAGAAACTCAAAATGATATTGAAATATTAGTTGAAGGTCACACAGATGCCGACCCTTTAAAAAGTGCTAATCACCCAACCGATAATTGGGAGTTAAGTGTATTAAGAGCCACATCTTGTGTAAAAATAATGTTAGACAACTCTAATATGAATCCTAAAACCATTATTGCTGGTGGGCGTTCGGAATATCACCCAATTGATGCCAATGATAAAGCCAAAAACAGACGCATTGAAATCATCATAACACCAAACTTAAAAGAATTGATGTCGTTAATTTCTAAGGGCTAAAAATGCTACACAACAAACCAAAAATGAAAAGTATCCTTTTTAAAAGGGTACTTTTTTAATTTTTATACGTCTTGTTTATAGAATAATAATTATATTTATCGTGATTAAATCTAAAAACATGAAAAAAATTACTTTTTTAATTGGTATTTTTATACTGATTTTTACATCAAATTTATCTTTTGGGCAGACTGTTATATGGACTGAGGATTTTGGAATGCCTAATAATGGAACTCAAGCTAATAATTATAATAATGGTAATGGCAATTGGACTGTTACAAGTACAGGGTTTAATGGAGCAGATGCTAACATCTGGTATGTAAGTGGTGCAGAATGTGGTAATTCTGCTGGCTCTTGTGGCACAGCATGTGCTGGTGGAGATGCTTCTCTACATGTTGGGACTTCAACTACATTAGGAGGAGATGTTGGTGCCGCTTATGCTGCAGGTGGTTTAGGTTTGTTTTTTATTGAAACTCATAAAAGAGTTGAATCTCCAACTATTGATTTAACAGGACAAAATAATATAACCCTAAACTTTAACTATTTTGAAGATATAGTAGGGAATTCTAGTGGGACACAAGATTTAGCTGATGATGAGGCGTCTTTATGGTATTTTGATGGTACAACTTGGTCATTATTAGACCCATTAGCAATAACTGGTGATGGTGGTTGTCAACCGCAAGGATTGTGGACAGCTTTCTCAATAGCTTTACCAGCAAGTGCTAATAACAATGCCAACGTTAAAATTGGATTCGTTTGGAATAATGATGATGATAATGTTGGTACAGACCCAACATTTGCAGTTGATGATATTACCTTAACTGTACCCTCATCAACCTCTGTCACCGCAGATTTTAACTTTACACCTGCTTCACCAATTTGTGAGGGAACAACCATAACTTTTACAGATGCTA
>CAYQRJ010000266.1:0-3788 GCA_964419855.1 uncultured Crocinitomix sp. | reverse complement strand
GTTTTGAAATGTAGCAGATGAATAAAGATAATTTCAAACTTCCTCAAATTTGGGTATTATAAAATTGAATAATAAGTGTCTTAATGATTTGATTTACTGTGTTTTAACTAAAAAGTAATAATATAGTGGTGAATTTTGCGGGTTAATCTAATCTTTTTAAACTACAACAAACTTTATTATAAAGGGCTTCATACTGAGGGACAATTTCATCTATTTCAAATTTTAAAGAATGTTTATGTGCTTGGCGTTTAAATTTATTTAGGGTGTCATCATCTTCTAAAATTAAAAGTGCATTTTTTGCCATATCTTTCACATCTCCCACATCACTTAAAAATCCAGAATACCCTTGCTTATTTACCTCTGGTAATCCTCCAGTATTTGTGCTAATTACAGGGGTGTGACTTGCCAGTGCTTCAAGAGCAGCCAAACCAAAACTTTCTGTTTCTGATGGCAATATAAATAAATCGCTCATAGCTAATATTTCTGCTACATTTTGAACTTTACCAAGCATTTTAACATCATTACAAACATCTAGTTCTCTGCACAATTGTTCTAATTTTAAACGCTCAGGTCCGTCACCTATTAATAAAAGTTTTGAGGGTATTTTATCATTTATTTTTTTAAATGTTTTTATCACATCATCTACACGCTTAACTTTTCTAAAATTAGATACGTGAGTAATAATTCTCTCGTTATTAGGAGCTAATTCAATTTTTTTACAATTAAAGTTAGAGGGGCTATATGTCTCAGTTCGAATAAAGTTAGGGATTACCTGAATGTCATTTGTAATGTCAAAGTGTTTTAAGGTGTCTTCTTTCAAACTATTTGACACAACGGTTACAGCATTAGATTCATTAATACTAAAAGTAATCACTGGTTCAAAAGAAGGGTCTTTACCTACTAAGGTTATATCTGTACCATGCAAGGTTGTAATAAATGGAACATTAATACCTCTTGACTTTAAAATATGTTGTGCAAAATAAGCAGCTGAAGCATGAGGAATGGCGTAATGCACGTGTAATAAATCTAACCTTTCATTTATAACCACATCAACCATTTTGCTTGTTAAAGCTAATTCGTAAGGCTGATAATCAAATAATGGATAATCAAACATGGTTACTTCATGATAAAATACATTGGGCTGAAAAACGTCTAACCTTACAGGTTGCGAATAAGTAATAAAATGAATTTCGTGACCTTTTTTGGCTAACTCAATACCTAACTCAGTGGCAACAATACCACTTCCACCATAGGTGGGATATAAAACAATTCCTACTTTCATTAATTACAAAGATATGACTAAACCTCACTAATTAGAAAATCATTCACATTTTTTATGATTTTTGTCAAAAATAAGACTTTTAACTATATAACTCGGCGAGTTCTGTAATTTCAATTTTTAATTGATCTCTTAACTCCTTTGGCTCTAGTATTTCAATTTGATTACCATAACTTAAAAATAATCGTTTTAACTCCTCAGACAATAATACTTTTATTTGGTAGGTATTTCTTTTTTTACCTTCTTTAATAAGTTTTTGAGATGAGTGTATAGGCTGGCTGTCTATGTATTTAGACCCTATTTTGTCTAATTTAAAAATCACTTTTTTGGGTTTATCCTCAAAAGAAGTTATTCCAATACTGTGTTTAAAATAATTATCAGGATTAAAATTGATGTCATCAAAATAATAATCATCAGTCACCAATAGATGACTTATTCTATCTAAACCAAAAGTAATAATTTTTTGTTTTGATAAAGAATAAGAAATTAAATACCATCTATTGCGATATTCCTTTAAAAGTAAGGGTAATACTTTTCTGTTTTTAGTTTTTTCGGTTACAAAGCTGGTATAATCAAATGTAACAATTTTTTTTTCTTTGATGGCGTTTAAAATTGGGGCTAAAAATTCAGTTCCTTCTGTTTCAGGTACAGTTTCAAATTGCACATAGTTTTCTACTGATGCTTCTGTTGGATTTTGAGCAATATGTACCCTGTCAAAAATTTTGTCAATGGCAAAACCAAATTGTTTAAACATTGACACATCTTTAAATTGCATTAATGTTTGTGTGGCAAATTTGATGGCTTCAATGTCATCTTCAGATAAAGGAATATTATCAATGCTATAATTTTCATCCTCATAATAATATCCTTTTTCAATTTTACTATATTTAATGGGGGCATCATGCTCCATTCTCATAGCAAACAAATCTTTTTCAATGGTAGAATCACATATATTAGCACCAACGCTTTCTCCGTAAAGCGCTTCCTCACATGCTTGCCTTAAATCTTCTTTAGTAGGAAAAGGTTTATATTTATCCCTTATACAACGATCTATAATTCTGTATCTTAGCTGTGCATTTTTTATTTGTGACATTTTGTTACGTTTTGACGTTATAAAGTTATAAAAACATATTAATTTTGCAGTATATGAAGTACATCTTTATTTTATTTTTTTTAAACATTAGTATTTCCTTAGCTAATAATAATGATTTAATAGCTAAAAGAGATAGCATTGTAAACTATGCACAATCGTTTTTAAAAACACCTTATGTTTGGGGAGGCACATCTTCAGAAGGTTTTGATTGCTCAGGATTTTTATATTTTGTTTATAAAAAATTTAATATAAAAGTATCAAGAGCGAGTTCGGGTTACAATCATTTAGGAAAAGAAATTAAATTAAATTCTGTTTTGCCTGCTGATATATTAGTATTTACAGGTACAGATGCTTCAATTAAAAAACCAGGACATGTAGGAATGGTTATTTCAAATAAAAATGGAATTATTAAATTTATTCATTCATCCTCATCTAAAAAACATTTTGGAGTTACCATTACTACTTATACCAATAGTGGATATGTTAAAAGATTTTTAAAAGCCATTACAGTTTTATAAATATGAAAAAATTATTAATTGGTTTTGGTTTAGTGCTTCTTTCATGCAACAGTAATAGTCATAAAAAAGAAACTGTAGTTGAAATGGGGTCAAATAAAGAAATTAAATCTGTGGAAATCTGTAATTGCGATTCTTTATTAAAAAATGAGGAAGGATTAATGACATTGAATCAACAACCTTTTACTGGAATTTGTGAGTTGTATTACCCTAATTCATCTACTAAATATATGTCGCAACAATTATTAGACGGAGAAGTGAATGGATCTATTTTTTATTACGATAAAGATGGAAATGTTATTTTGGAAGAGGAATATGTAAAAGGAAAAAAAATTGGCGAAAAAGATGAGATTTTACATGTTAATTGTAAGGAGCTTGTAGCTAAAGAAAACGAAAGTGAGGGTAAAATTTATTATTACAGTGAAAAACCTTTTACTGGTAGTTGTGAAGATTATTATCCTAATTCTGACCAAGTATATTTGGTTTCAAACTATAAAAACGGGAAATTAAATGGATATACTACTTATTTTAATAAAGACGGCTCTGTACTTATTATGAATAAATATGAAAATAATAATATAGTGTCTGAGTTTACAACCTCAATGTCTGAAATAGAAAAGTAAGGAAAGATTGTTTTTTTTGGATAAAAAAATAAAATTGTTTCGAGTTAGTCAGTTCTCCACTTGTCAGCGGACAGGGAGTAATTCTGTTTTTTTTAAAACAGAATTGTATCGGTAAGTCAGTTCGAGTGGTTTTATTTTTTTGGATAAAAAATAAAATTGTATCGAGAACAGGTGTCGGAGTCAACAACCCGCTATGTTCTCGATACATTCCGATAGTTATCGGAACACTCGAACTGACGCTAACATTTTATTCATTATAAAACCAATCGGACTAACGT
>CAYQRJ010000265.1:0-3793 GCA_964419855.1 uncultured Crocinitomix sp. | reverse complement strand
TGATTGGCATTTCTAGACATTTCTATCATTTTTTCGTATTCTGTGTCTGATAAATCTGAATGAAAATAATGAATAGGATTAACTTTTTTGCCGTTTTTTTCTACTTCATAATGTAGATGTGGGGCAGTAGATTTACCTGTGCTACCAACTAAACCTATCACTTGACCACGGTTTACTTTATCGCCTACTTTAACATTAAAAGCACTTAAATGGGCATATCTTGTTTTGTAACCAAAGCCGTGGTCTATAATAATACTATTTCCGTAGCCCCACATTTTTTGTTCCGTAGCAATTACTTTTCCGTTTCCTGTAGCATAAACATTAGTTCCAGTTGGAGATGTAAAATCTAACCCCCAGTGCATTCTTGGTGTGTGATAAATAGGGTCATCTCTCCATCCATAACCTGATGCCATTCGGGTTAAGTCTTTATTAGCAATTGGTTGAATAGCTGGAATACAAGCTAACATTTTTTCTTTACTTTTTGCTAGTTTTATAATTTCGTCAAAAGACAACGATTGAGCGTAAATCTTTTTTTCTAGTTCTTTTAATTTTTTAGAGTTTTCAATCAATTGCCCTGAAATGTCATATCCTTCTAATTTAGAAAAATCCATTTCGTTTGTCCCTCCTGTTCCAATATTTCGATTAAATGGCTCAGCATTAAAAATAACTCTGTAAATCTCGTTATCTCTTTTAATCATATCATTAATCACTTCATCATACAAAGCAATGGTCGATTTATTTTCAACTATCTGAGATTTTAATTGAGCCACTTCTTTTTCTAATTTTACCTCATGAGGAGATTTAAACCAGGTAGAAAAAACAAACATAAACGCAAATCCTAAAACAATGGCAGGTGCAATAATTAATAATGATTTTAAAAATCTCTCTCCCCACGTTACCTCAACTTTTTCGTAAGATAAAGTCTCTGGATTATACTTAAATTTTTCTCTTTTTCCCATAATTTTGAACTTTATAATTATCAATTTTTTAAAAAAAAGCATCAATAATTTTAGTTTCAAGGTGCAAATTTACATAAATAGAATAAATTTGTAACCTTGTTTTAAGAATTTAACATTTATTTAAGATATTTAAACGTATGAAAATCTCCACTATTCGTCAAACATTTATGGACTTTTTTAAGTCTAAGCAACATCATATTGAGCCTTCAGCGCCTATGGTAATTAAAAACGACCCCACCTTAATGTTTACCAATGCAGGAATGAATCAGTTTAAAGATTTTTTCTTGGGTTACAATCAACCAAAATATAAACGAATAGCCAACACGCAAAAATGTTTAAGAGTATCTGGCAAGCATAACGATTTAGAGGAGGTAGGTGTAGATACTTATCACCACACCATGTTTGAAATGCTGGGCAATTGGTCTTTTGGTGATTATTTTAAAAAAGATGCCATTGATTGGGCTTGGGAATTGTTAACACAAGTGTATAAAATTGACAAAGCCGATTTATACGTTACCGTTTTTGAGGGAGATGAGGAAGATGGAACAAAAATGGATCAAGAAGCTTATGATATTTGGACAACTCATGTGGATGAAGACCGCATTATTTTAGCCAATAAAAAAGATAATTTTTGGGAAATGGGCGAAACTGGTCCTTGTGGTCCTTGCTCCGAAATTCATGTGGATATTAGAAGTGCTGAGGAGAAAGCAAAAATTTCAGGTAAGTCATTAGTAAACAAAGACCACCCTCAAGTAATTGAAATATGGAATTTGGTTTTTATGCAATTTAACCGAAAAGCCGATAAATCGCTTGAAAAATTAGCCGACACCCACGTAGATACAGGTATGGGGTTAGAACGTTTAGCAATGGTTTTGCAAGGGGTTCAATCTAATTATGACATTGATTTATTTCAACATCTAATTCAGCATATTTCAAAGTTAAGCGGAATTAAATATGGGGCTAACGAAACTACCGACATTGCCATGCGTGTAATTGCCGACCATATTAGAGCCATAGCTTTTTCTATTACAGATGGTCAATTACCTTCTAACAACGGTGCTGGCTATGTAATTCGTAGGATTTTAAGACGAGCTGTAAGATACGGTTATCAAACCCTTAATTTAAAAGAGCCTTTTTTCTACACATTAGTTGATCAATTAGCTGATGTGATGGGTGATGCATTTCCTGAACTCATCAAACAAAAGCAGTTGGTGGAAAAAGTGGTGAAAGAAGAAGAACAAAGTTTTTTTAGAACTTTGGAGCAAGGTATTAAAAAAATAGATGCCCTAATTCAATTAGCAAAGCAAAATCATCAAAATCAATTAAAAGGTGCTGATGTATTTGAATTATATGATACGTTTGGTTTTCCGTTAGATTTAACCTCTTTAATAGCATCAGAAAATGGTTTAAAAGTGGATGAAACCGGGTTTCAAATTGAGCTCACCAAACAAAAAGAACGCTCAAGAGCGGCTACTAAAACAGAATCTGATGATTGGGTAGAATTAAAAGAGGATGACGTAGAAGAATTTGTAGGTTATGATATGCTTGAAGCTGATATTTATATCACTAAATACCGTAAAGTCACTCAAAAAAAGAATACATTTTATCAATTAGTGTTTTCAATGACTCCTTTTTATGCTGAGGGTGGAGGACAAGTTGGTGATTCTGGTTTTATTAAAAATGATGAAGAAACCATTAACATTTTTGATACCAAAAAAGAGAACAATTTAATTGTACATTTTGCAAAGGAATTACCAAAGCATCCTACCAAACAATTTAAAGCTGTTGTTAATGCTAAAAAAAGAGAGTTAACTCAAGCTAACCACTCTGCCACGCATTTATTACACCATGCTTTAAGAGAGGTATTGGGAAATCATGTAGAGCAAAAAGGGTCTTTGGTTAACGATAAATATTTGCGTTTTGATTTCTCTCATTTTTCAAAAGTTACTGCTGAGGAATTAGAATTAATTGAACAAAAAGTGAATGATGCTATTAAAGCCAACATCAGTTTAAACGAAAAAAGAGCCGTACCTATGACCGTAGCACAAGACATGGGCGCTATGGCACTTTTTGGCGAAAAATATGGCGATTTAGTAAGGGTTATTCAATTTGGGCATTCTGTTGAATTGTGTGGAGGAACTCACGTTAAAAATACCGCCAATATTGGTATGTTTAAAATTACGCAAGAAACAGCTGTGGCATCAGGGGTTAGACGTATTGAAGCCATTACGTCTGTTGAAGCAGAAAAATATTATAAAGACAGAGCCAAACAATATGACGAACTCGCATTATTACTTAAAAAGCCTAAAAATTTAGTAAAATCTGTTGAGGAGCTAATGGCTAAAAACAATGCCCTTCAAAAAGATATTGAAAAATTACAAAAAGAAAAAGTAAAATCTTTAAAAGCAGGGTTAGTTAATCAAATTAAAGCCGTTAATGGTGTAAATTATCTATCTACCATTGTTGACTTAGATGGTGGGGCAATAAAAGATTTAGCTTTTCAGTTAAAAGCAGAAGTAGATAATTTTATAGGTGTTTTTGGAGGTAAAGCTAACGGTAAAGCTACTCTAACTATTATAATTAATGAAAAATTAGCCAAACAAAACAACCTGCACGCAGGCAATTTAGTAAAAGAAGCCGCAAAATTAATACAAGGAGGTGGAGGTGGACAACCATTTTTTGCTACTGCTGGAGGTAAAAACACCAGTGGGCTAAAACAAGCTTTGGAGATGGTTGAGGGAGAAATGTTTAAGTGATTAAATCGCTTTTCTACCTTACTTCAATATTAAATTTGCTTAACAATCCAACCACATTATTAGTTGAGAATTTAGCTT
>CAYQRJ010000264.1:0-3845 GCA_964419855.1 uncultured Crocinitomix sp. | reverse complement strand
TAAAATATTATCTTTGCTTTAATGCAATCAACCCAACAAAAATTATCATTTTCAAAACAAGAGCGAATAAAATCTAAAAAACGCATTGAAGAGATATTTGAAAAGGGCAAAAAACTCAAACAATTTCCGTTTAAGTTGAATTATATAGAAATTAACGATACCCAGCCTTATCCCGCTCAAATTGTTGTGTCTGTTCCTAAAAAAATTGTTAAATTAGCCACCAAACGCAACCGTTTAAAACGACAAATTAAAGAGATTTACCGTTTGTATAAACCACAATTATATCAAACATTAAATCAAAAAAACAAAAAAGTGGCATTATTTTTAATCTATATTGGAAAAGAAAAAGAAGAATATCACTTTTTAGAAAAAAAATTAATTTTACTTTTTAAAAAATTACAAGAACAATTATGATAAAATTTTTGAACTATTACACCCTTATTATAGCGCTTTTATTAACTGGGTTTTCTTTTGCTCAACCAAATGATGAAAAAGACAACGCTAATTTTGAGGTATTAAAAAACCTTGAACTTTTTGAACAGGTCTATAAAAACGTTGATTTGTATTATGTTGACGAATCTAATCCTGGAGAATTGATGCGTACTGCTATAGATGCCATGTTGGCCGAATTAGACCCTTACACCAATTACATTCCTGAGTCTAAAATGGAAGATTATAAATTAATGACAACAGGGCAATATGGCGGCATTGGTGCTGTAATTAGAAAAGTAGGTGAAAATGTAGCTATTATTGATCCTTATGTTGGATTTCCTGCTCAAAAAGCTGGGCTAATTGCTGGAGATGTGTTTTTAGAAATTGATGGTAAAAATGTTGAAGACTTATCTACATCTGAAATATCTACATTGTTGAAAGGTCAACCAGGTAGTAAAGTTGAAGTTAAAGTTAAAAGGGGTAATATTACCAAAACTGTTACTTTAGAACGTGAGGAAATACAAATCTCTGCTGTTCCTTATAGTGGAATGATTAACAATGAGGTGGGTTACATTAAATTACGATCATTTACACGTTCTTCTGCCAAAGATGTGTTTAACGCTTTTCAAACACTTAAAAAAGAACATCAAATGAAAAAATTAGTGTTTGATTTAAGAGGAAATGGCGGTGGACTACTAATTCAAGCAGTGCAAATGGTTAACTATTTTGTTGAAAAAGGGTCAGATATTGTAAGTATTAGAGGTAGATACGAAAAAGATAATAAAGTTTATACAGCCAAAGCCAATCCCTTAGACTCTAAAATTCCAATAGTGGTTTTGGTAGATGGAGGGTCAGCTTCTGCATCCGAAATTGTTTCAGGAGCCATTCAAGATTTAGATAGAGGGGTAATTGTTGGACAAACATCTTTCGGAAAAGGATTGGTACAACGTCCACTTGATTTAAAATATAATGCCAAAATAAAAGTAACCATTGCTAAATATTACACCCCTTCTGGCAGATGTATTCAAAAATTAGATTACTCCTCAAAAAAAATAGGAGAAAAAGCCACAGCCGTAGATTCATCAACTATTTCTGAGTTTTTAACTAAAAATGGTAGAACTGTTAAAGACGGTAGAGGCATTGAGCCGGATGTTAAAATCTCTGAAAAAAAATTTAGCAGACTAACTGCCACTTTAGTGGTTAACAATATTATTTTTAATTATGCCACCCAATACAGAGTTGACCATCCTTCCATTGCTGATGCTAAATCTTTTAAACTTTCTGATACCGATTTTAATGACTTTAAAACCTATGTTTTAAATCAAGAATTTGATTATAATACCGAAAGTGGTGAAATGATGGAAAAATTAAAACAAAAAGCCATTGATGAGGGATATTATGAAGACTCTAAAGAACAATTTGACAAACTCTACGAATACTATAAACCATCAAAAGAAAGAGATTTAGTTAAATTTAAAGATGAAATAATTGAAATTTTAGAAGATGAGATAGTTGGTAGATATTATTATCAAACTGGTAGAATTGAACACGCTTTAGTTGATGATTCATTTATTTTAAAAGCCATTGAAATATTAAACGATAATACACGTTATAATCAAATATTGAATATTAAATAAAACCAATGTTTGACAAGTGGCTTAACCTACCCGCTCATTATTATTTACATTTAACAGCCCTAAGTATTCTTATGGTTGGCTTGCCTTTGTCTAATGTGCTAATGAGTATTGGTACAATTTGGATTTTTGCCAATTGGTTACTTGAGGGTCAATTTTCTCAAAAATGGGCACGTTTCAAGTCTAACAAACCACTTATTGCTATTGTTTTATTATATGCGTTATTGGCAATTTCAATTTTATGGAGTGACAATTTAACTTATGCCTCAAAGGATTTATTAAATAAACTACCTTTTATTGCTATTCCATTAGTAATGGGAACTAAAAAACCTTTAAATCACAAAAGTTATATTTTTTTATTGTATCTGTTTTTAGTTTCTTTATCAATTACCACATTAATTAATTATTTTCAGTATAAAAACAATCAACTTACCGACATTAGAGAAATGTCTTTTTTTATTTCGCATATTAGATTAGGAATGTTATTGTGCTTAGGCATCTTTTTGACTTTTTACGGACTGATAAAAAACAATATTAGTAAATTATTTGCCCTGCCTGTTTTAATTTGGTTGGTGTATTACTTATATTTATCTCAAGTGCTCATTGCTTATTTGCTTTTTGCAATATTATTTTATGTTTCTATTCTATACTTTATCAAATCAAAAAAAATAAAATGGCTCATTATTTTAGGTACATTTTTATTAAGCTTAATGCTCATTTTTAAAATCAATCAAACCATAAAAACTTTTCATCAACCCGTTAATATTAATTACGATACGTTAGAGGTTTTTACAATTAATGGCAATAAATATTTACACGATTCCAATTCAAACTTAAAAGAAAATGGCAAATTAGTGTGGATTTATGTATGCGAAAAAGAATTAAGACGAGAATGGTATAAAAAATCAACTAAAAATTTTGATGATAATGAACAAGCTGTTTTTGGTGCGTTAATCAGATATATGACTTCTAAAAATTTAAGAAAAGACTCCTTAGGTTTTTCAAAATTATCCCCTGATGATATAAAAAATATAGAGATGGGTAAAACCAACAACAATAAAGGAATAAGTAGCAAACTCAATAAACTATACATTGATTTGTTTACTCTAACAGCCAATGGCGACCCCAATGGTCATTCGTTTTATCAAAGGGTAGAACATTTTAAAACAGGTTTACATATTTTATATAAAAATTGGTTATTTGGTGTAGGAATAGGTGATGTGCAACAAGCTTTTGACAAACAATACGAGTTAGATAACTCTAAATTAAATCAACAAAACAGACATAGAGCCCACAATGAAGTACTGACTTTATGGATAAGTGTGGGAATATTGGGTTTTTTATTAATCGTTTTTATTCTGTTTTATCCTTTGTTTGACTTAAAAACATCCTACCCCCTATTAATAAGTAGTATTACCTTAATTATAGGGTTTTTAACTCAAGATTTAATAGAAACACAAGCTGGAGTTACTATTTTTGGCGTGTTTTATGGCATTTTTGTGCTGTCATTACACAAAAAAGAAATTTAGTTTCATTTTTTTGTAACCACTTTCTATTTTTATGTGACTAATGAAATGTATTAACTTTAAAAAATAAAAAGATGTATCAAGCAGTAGCAGTATTAGTTCCAATAGGCGCATTTGCAATGATTTTTGGAATAGTTTACTTAGGAATAACAGCCAGCCATAGAGAAAAAATGGCAATGATAGAAGCGGGAATGAACCCCAATGATTCTGACAATAAAAAACATTCTAAAATTAGAACAGCTTTATTGTTTGT
>CAYQRJ010000263.1:0-3855 GCA_964419855.1 uncultured Crocinitomix sp. | reverse complement strand
TGACAAATCAACATAAACCACCTTTTTAGTCTCAAAAAAATCTTCCTCAAAAAAGTTAGATAAATTTACTATTTCGTAATATTCTCTGATGGATTTCATTTCATTAGTTAAATCACCTCCTTTTAAATAAAGCAAGCCATTGGGTAAAGCATTTTTATCTTGTTTTTTTATTTTTTTTCTGACCCAAGTTAAAAATACCGGCATTTGGGTAACAGCTCTACTCACAATAAAATCAAATTTATGTTTTATTTCCTCTGCTCGTATTTGTTTGGCTTTTACATTTTTTAAACCTAAAGCATCAATGACACCATTGGCTACTTTAATTTTTTTCCCTATACCATCTACTAATAAAAATTGTGAATCAGGAAATAATATGGCTAAAGGTATGCCCGGAAATCCACCACCTGTTCCAACGTCTAAAATTTCTGTTCCTGCTTTAAAATTAATACACTCAGCAATGCCTAAGGAATGTAAAACGTGTTTTAAATAAAAGTTGTCAAAATCTTTTCGGCTAACTACATTAATTTTGCTGTTCCAGTCTTTGTACAAATCAAATAATTGCGCAAATTGATTTTTTTGAACATCTGAGAGGTCTGGAAAATATTTATAAATTAAATCTGCAGTGTACATTAGTGGTTAAACGTTTTTGTTTTCGAGTTCTTTTGCTGTATTAAGCACTTTTATTTTTAAATTTTCTTTGTATGTTGTAATTTTATCAAACACTTTTTGATTAGATGCCCCAATAATACTTGCGGCCAAAATACCAGCATTTTTTGCACCATTTAGTGCTACAGTAGCTACAGGAATCCCTCCAGGCATTTGTAATATTGACAGAACAGAATCCCACCCATCAATTGAATTGGAAGATTTAATGGGAACACCAATAACAGGCAAGGCGGTTAAAGAGGCAGTCATACCGGGTAAATGAGCCGCACCACCTGCACCAGCAATAATTACTTTTATGCCTCTACCCTGTGCGTTTTTAGCATAATCAAACATACGTTCTGGGGTGCGGTGAGCCGACACTACTGTTATTTCATAATTAATGCCTAATTCTTTTAAAATGTCTGCTGCGTCTTGCATAATTGGCAGATCAGATTTAGACCCCATAATAATTCCTACTTCAACCATAACAATTTGTTTTTACAAATGTACATTAAAATAATAATTTAACCTTTAAACAAATAACCTTTGTGTTTTAAATTACTTTGTTATTAAACAAAATTCGAAATGGGATATTGTTCAAAAACTACTTCATTTTCGTTAACTATTAAAGTAGCATCTTGTCCCAACATAATAGCTCTATTATCGTCAATATGTCCAGCAGGAAAATTAAAACAAATAGGAATGTTTAAATGCTTAGTGTGTTCTAAAATAATATCGTTAACAGATTTACCAAAAGAGGGGTCTGTATCTTTAATATTGGTAAATCCTCCAACTATAAGTCCTGCAATTTGGTTTAATTTATTTGATTTTTTTAGTGTCCACATCATTCTGTCAATGGCATAAATAGATTCTGCTAAATCTTCAATGAATAAAATTTTGTTATCAAAACTAACATCAGAATTTGTCCCGATTAACGAACATAATATACTTAAATTACCACCCACAACCTTAGCTCTAACTTGTCCTCTACTATTTAAAGGGTGAGCCTCAATTTTATAATTAACACCCTTTTGGTTTAGCACATTTAATAAAGATTTTAAACTTGATTGGGTATTGTTTTTAAAATTTAAAGGAACTGTTGAATGAACAGTAGGTAAATTAAAATGAGCATTAATGTGATTGTGAAACACAGTAACATCACTAAATCCGAAAATTAATTTAGGATTGGTTTTAAATTTTGTAAAATCAATTTTATCTATTATTCTTATGCAACCGTAACCTCCTCTGGCACATAAAACATAATCCACACTATCATCATCAATGGCGTTCTGAAAATCTACTGTTCTTTCCTCATCTGTACCCGAAAAATAATGATGCTGACCTAAACAATATTCGCCAATTTCAACCTCAAATCCATTTTCAATTAAAAAGTTTTTAGCATAAAAAACGTGTTCATTTTCAATGCTTTTAGCTGGTGCTATTATTCTAATTTTTTTCATTGGGTTTAAAAGTAATAAAAATAATTTGTACATTGCTGTAACTTTTTAAAAGGTTAGGCGTCCTACAACTGACCTAACGAAAAAATGACTGTAAAAGATTATAATACTGCCGTTGATAATTATGCCGATAACATCTATCGTTTTGTAATTAAACACCTAAAAAATGTTGATGTGGCAAAAGATGTGGTACAAGATACTTTTGCAAAAGTTTGGGTTAAACATAAAGATATTTCTGCCGAAAAAGTAAAATCATATTTATTTACAACGGCTTATAATACTTTAATTGATGTGCTGAGAAAAGAAAAATATACTGATGAAGTGGAGAAAATTGACAAATATTTTAGTCAAGGGGAAATTAAAAATTTAGATTTACAAGAAACTTTGCATCATGCCCTTAACCAATTACCAGACATACAAAAAACGGTTATTTTATTAAGAGATTATGAAGGTTATGATTATGCAGAGATAGGAAAAATAACCCAATTAAAAGAAAGCCAAGTAAAAGTGTATATTTTTAGAGCTAGAAAAAAATTAAAAGAGATATTAGTAAGTGTGGAGGCTGTACTGGAACTATAATGGAAAAAATTACTACATATAATTATGAAGCGTTTTACCTTGATTATTTAGAGGATAATTTAAGTAATGAGGGTAAACAAATGTTATTTGATTTTTTAAATCAGCATCCTAATTTAAAAGCCGAATTAGAGTTAAATGATGATGTTTTAGAATATCAATTACCCACCGATTTTAATGCCACTTTAAATCAATTAGAAAAAGAAAATTTAAAACATTGTGAGGACAATAGTATTTGTTTAAAAAATGTAGATGATTTTATCATTGCAGACATTGAAAATCAAATTTCAGTTGATAAAAAACAAGAGTTAAATCAGTTTATTAAACAACATCAATTACAACAAAAAGTTTTTGCGTATCAATCTACTAAATTAAAACCAAATTTAGCAGAAGTTTACCCAAACAAATCTGAACTAAAACACCAAACCAAAATTATTCCTTTATTGATTAAAATTACAGCCGTGGCAGCTTTACTCTTATTGTTGTTTACCGTAATTAATTTTAACTCTACAAATCAAAACACATATCAGCAACGTCAAGCCAATTATCATTATAAAGCACCTATTTTAGATGTTAACACTAATCATTTTACATCTCCTAATAAGGTTCAACCTCAAGTAGAACCAATTGCTAAAACTACTAAGTCAAATCAACAAAAGGCTAATTTTTCTACAATAAAACTTAAAAACCAAACGGTTAAAAAAGATGATGTTATAGAAAATCCTCACAATGATATTGCCGAGCAAATGCCAATGGACAATAATGTTATTGTTGATTCCTCATCAACAAATAAACCAAAGAAAAATACAGCAGAAAACATTAAAGACACACCTCAAAACAATGATAATATTGCCACAACAAAGCAAGAAAATAATTCCAAATCAAATATTAAATTGGTAGATATGTATCAACCGGTTACTCAGTTAGCAAATAATTACACCTCTTTAAATGTTATTGCTAAAAAATCTACCCCTGAAAGCGAGTATCAAGTAACAAAATTTAGTGTGGGTAAATTCTCTTTTGAACGCAAAAAGAAAAAGTAAATAATTAGTTGGGTTTAATTAAATCAACAGATTGAATGAATACTGAGAAGTGTCTTATTTTCTATTATCATTTGTCATACCCCTCCTCATAAATCAACTATTAGTTACTAACAGGGCGCAACATCCTATCAAAT
>CAYQRJ010000262.1:0-3869 GCA_964419855.1 uncultured Crocinitomix sp. | reverse complement strand
TTTTCTCTTAATTCGTCAAATGCAGAGTTGGTTAAATTAACCAGTTGTGCTTTACGTTTTATGGCGTCTGCCCATTGTGTTACCCTTTCTTTTTCTTTTGACGCTACTTTTTTTACAATAGAATTAGAAAACCATAAAGAAGCCAACACCAGTATAATGGCTAAAAGTGCCAAACTAATTTTCCACCGTTGTTTTTTGTGATATAAATTCATTTAATAATTTGTAAAACTATTGAACTAACGAAAGTAATGGTTTTTTATTGGATATCATTTGAAATGTTATTATTCTTATTCATACACTTCAAACTTAAAAATATATTCTGTACCATTATTGTGATTAGTGGTGTATGTTCCGCCTAACTGCTCGGTAAAGGTTTCTATTAATTCCAACCCAAAAGAGTTAGGGTTTTTAGGCGGTTTCCACTCCCCATTATCTTTGTAAATCATTTGATTGACTTTACCTTTTTTAAAGACATCAATAGTTATTTCGCCTGAATTACCATTAAAAGCATGTTTTAAAGAGTTTGAAATCAGTTCATTTAAAACTAAAGATAAAGGAACAATGGTGTCTAAATTCAAGGTTTCAATGTCAGTTTTAACATTAACTTTTATATTTTCATAATGCGAATAATTAGCAATTAAATTATCGGCTAAATCATAAATATATTGCTTTAAATTAACGGCTTTTACTTGGTCACCTTTATACATTTTTTCGTGAATTAAAGCCATAGCATTAACTCGGCTAATTGATTCTTCAAATGGCGCTATTGATTTTTTATCTTCTAATTTATATGACTGTAAACGTAATAAACTGGTAATAACTTGTAAATTGTTTTTTACCCTGTGATGAATTTCTTTTAGCATAACCGATTTCTCATCATATTGCTTTTGAAGTTCATTGTTGGTTTCTTTAAGTTTTTGGTTGTTTACAATGGCATCTTCTTGAGCATTTTGAGATTGCTTTAAAAAATGATTGATTAAATAACCAAAAAAAATGGAGCAAACAATAAAATTTAAAGAAAAATCTAAGTAAGCATTAAAATCATAAACTCTATTAGCAGGTCGTAAAGTTATAACTCCTTCTTTACTTAAAAAACTGATAGAAATCACTGTAACAATATTTATTATAAAGTAAATGTTGCCAACCCATCTACCTAATGTAAAAAAAGAAAACAAAACAATGTTAATTATCCAAAAAAAGTCAATGTAATTTTCAAAATTAGATTCGCCAAGTAAATTGTAAAAGTTTAAACCATAAGCCAATATTATAGCTAACATAGCTGGAGCTTTATATGTTTTTGTTTTGTTAATATAAACAATAATAATAAATGAAAAAATGGTACCTAAAGATGCGGTTAACAAGTTGTTGCCATTAGTTATTAAGTTAACTGTAGCCAATACCGCCATTGAAATAAAAATAAAGATTAAAACATTTTTAGTGACATTATATTTAGCATTTTCATAGATAACTTTCATAAACGTAAAATAATAACATTATAAATTTAGCAAAAAAAGATAATATGTATTGTAATTATTCAAACAAATTCCAAAAATTAGGGTAACTTTTGTTAACGCACTTGGGTTGAGCAATTTTAAGCCCTTGTGGTGTTAAAACAGAAGCAATGGCTAAACTCATTGCAATGCGGTGGTCGTTGTTAGAGTTGGTATGACCTGATTTTAATTGTCCTGTTCCTTTAATTGTCATTAAATCATTATCAATAGTTATAGATAGACCTAATTTATTAAATTCGGCTTGTAAAACTTTTGCTCTATTGCTTTCTTTATAAATTAATCGGTTAACACCCTTAATGGTTGATGTGCCTTTAATGGCAGCTGCCAAGGTTACTAAAGGCGGAAATAAATCGGGACAATGGGTAGCGTCAAAATTAAACGATTTTAAGGTGTTTGAGGTGATGCTCAAAGTGTTTTTAATCCAATTATAATTTCCACCCACCATTTTTACAACTTCTAAAATAGCTTTGTCGGCTTGTAAAGAGTTGGCGTTAAGATTTTCAATGCTAATTTTACCAGTAATTAATCCGTAAACAATCCAAAAAGATGCGCCACTCCAATCTCCTTCAATATTATAAATTGACTTTTGAGTTAAATAGTTTTGACGACCTTTAATGGTAAAGGTAGTGTAATTTTGATGCTCTATTTTGATGTTAAATGCTTTTAAAACATCTAACGTTAAATCAATATATGGGGTTGAGGTAGGGGAGTTGACTTTTAAAATAGAATTGGTTTTGGCTAAGGGTAACGCCATTAATAAGCCCGAAATGTATTGAGAGCTTAAACTGCCATCAACTGTATAATTACCTCCTTTTAATTGACCAGATATGGTGATTGGTAAATGTTCGTTTGTAAACTTAACATTAACCCCCATTTGAGGTAAAAAATCTTTAAATTGATGAAGTGGTCTTTGTAATAAACTCCCTTTTCCGTTAATGAAAAATGTTTGGTTAAAAGTAGCAACAACGGGTGTAATTAATCTAATTCCTAATCCTGACTCACCTACGTTTAACTCATTTTTTGAAGGTTTAAATTTTCCAATTATTAAAATAGTATCATCATCAATATGTTCAATATTAGCCCCAAGTTGTCGGCATATTTCAAGCATATTATTGACATCATCACTTTTGCCAATGTGTTTAATGTGAGTTGAACTTGGGCTTAAAGCAGCTGCTAATAATACCCTTTGGGCTTCACTTTTTGATGGAGGAGCGGTGATGTGTTTTACATTAATATGATTGGATACTAACTGAATCAACGGTTTAAAATTTTAGTTTGAATACTCACTGATTCTTTATGAATGAGTTTTAATAAACGATCAATAAATTCGTCTGACAAATCTAAATCTTTTGCCAAATCTTTTCGGCTGTTTAAAATCTCAAACCACCTTTTGGGTTGTAAAATGGTAGTGTTGTTATCTTTTTTATATTGCCCAATTCGATTAATAATCTCAAATCTTTCGGCTAAAATTTCAAGTAATTTATAATCAATGTCATCAATTTGAGTTCTAAGCTTTTCTAAGTTTGATATAAACTCAGGATTAGATGGAGTTGATTCTCTTACCACCAATTGATTTAAAATACTTTTTAAAACCTTAGGTGTAATTTGTTGTTGAGCATCACTTAACGCCTCATTTGGTGTAATATGAGATTCAATCATTAAACCATCCATATTCATATCTAATGCTTTTTGAGACAAGGGGAGTATTAAATCTCGTTGCCCACCAATATGACTCGGGTCGCAAATAATAGGTAAATCAGGAAATAATCTCATCATTTCAATAGGAATACCCCATTTTGGCTCATTGCGGTATTTTGTTTTTTCGTAAGATGAAAATCCTCTGTGGATTAATGCAATATTAGTGTTTCCTGTTTCCAAAATTCTCTCCACTGCACCTACCCATAACTGAATGTCAGGGTTTAATGGGTTTTTAATCATTATAGGAATATCTACACCTTTTAAAACATCAGCTATCTCCTGTACAGAAAAAGGATTGACAGTGGTTCTTGCACCTATCCATAACACATCTATTCCTGCTTTTAAAGCTGTTTCTACATGTTTGGCATTTGCTACTTCTGTTGTAACAGGCGTGTTAATTGATTGACCAGCATCTACCAACCATTTTAAACCAACCTCTCCAACCCCTTCAAAATTTCCAGGTCGGGTACGTGGTTTCCAAATTCCAGCCCTTAATAAATCAATTTTATTAATGTTAGAGAGTTGTTGAGCTGTTTCAAACACTTGTTGTTCGGTTTCTGCACTACAAGGACCAGCAATAACTATTGGTTTTTTATGTGATTTAAAGTTAAATGTCATTAAAAATTAAAACCACAAAGTTACATTATATTTGTTTATAAT
>CAYQRJ010000261.1:0-3871 GCA_964419855.1 uncultured Crocinitomix sp. | reverse complement strand
AGTAAATTTCAAAATCAAAAATTAAAAAAAAGAGAAACATTTGTCAATCAATATCAAATTAAAGAGAATGAAATTTGTATTGGTATTATTGGTCGTTTAACTGCCATTAAAAATCACCAAATGTTTTTTAAAATAATAAAAAATGTAGCTCAAAAAACTAACCAAAATATTAGGGTTTTCGTTATTGGTGGAGGGGAGTTAGAAATCGACTTAAAAACACAAGCCAATTTGATTGAAAAACAAATAGGAAAAACTATTTTTACTTTTACATCTTGGATTAAAGATGTTGATGTACCTTTGTCAAGATTAGATGTGGTGTGCTTAACCTCTCATAATGAAGGTACACCAGTTAGTTTAATAGAGGCGCAAGCTGCTAATGTAGTGGTAATGTCAACCAATGTGGGAGGGGTTAAAGACATTTTAATTGATGGAGAAACAGGATATGTGATTGATGATTTTTCGGTTGATGAGTATAGCAACAAACTACTAACTTTGGTAAATGATAAAGAAAAACGTCAAAAAATGTCACAAAATGGTTGGAACTACGTAAAAGATAAATTCAGTTATACTACTTTGTGTAGAAATATGGAAAATTTGTATTTAGAATTATTAGAAAAGAATGAAAAATAACTATAAAATACTTACTATTGTTGCTGTTTTTGGACTCTTAATGTTACAAAGTTGTGGCATTAACAGTAGCTTAATGCTAAAAACACCAAAAGATTACCAATATTCCGAAATGGATATTGATTCTGCTAATGCTTCAAATGAAGAAATGGTGATAGATATCAATCACATTATAAAATTTCAGTTTTTTGTTAACAACGGGCAAAAAGTGCTTGATATTGTAACTAATGGTTCAACTACTGGGACTGCTCAAACTTTGAATGCTACTAATTCTGTAACTTATACCATTCAGCCAGATTCATTAGTGAAATTACCCGTAATTGGTGATGTAAATATTGTAGGAATGACCATTAAAGATGCGCAGGATTACTTAGAAAAATTGTACTCTGAATATTATATCGACCCTTATATATTATTAACCATTACTAACAATAGAGTCATTGTTTTTCCAGGTAGTGGAGGAGAAGCTCAAGTCATTTATTTAAAAAATAACAACACTACTTTACTTGAGGTAATAGCATTAGGAGGAGGAATAGCTGAAAGAGGTAGGGCTAAACACATTAAACTTATAAGAAAAGAAGAAAGTGGAGAAAGAAAAGTGTATTTAATTGATTTGTCAACCATTGAAGGACTGCAATATACCGATTTGGTTGTTCAAAATGGCGATTACATTTATATTGAACCAGTGCCAGAACTTGGAAAAGAATTATTGAAAGATATTGCTCCAATTTTTTCATTAATATCAAGTACGGCAGGAATTATTTTTATTATTAGTAAATTATAAAACATTGAGTTTAGAACAAACAAATAAATTATCATCTAATCTAAACAAAGATTTAGATATTGATATTGCCAAAACAGTTTTTAAGAAAAATTGGTTTTATTTGCCTATTTTTTTATTAATTGGCTTGTCTTTGGCATTTGTTTATTTAAGATACACTAAACCATTGTATCAATCCTCTGCCATTATTCAAAGAACAACAAAAGATGAAGGTAAAAAGATTTTAGAAATTGATAATTTTAACGGTGAGGACAATTTGCAGCAAGACGTTGAGCTATTAAAATCAACTTTTTTATTAGAAAAAGCCCTTAAAAACTTAAATTTAAGAATTAGTTACTTTTCTGAAGGTAAAATTTTAACAGAAGAAAAATATATTCAATCACCTTATCACATTACCTTATTAGAGTTAAAAGATTCATCAATTTTAAATAAAAGAATAAACGTTACAGGTAATTTAAAAGAAGTTGAATTGTCAATAGAAAATTTTAATTTCCCGAGTTTTAAAATAAAACCTTCAACCACTTTTGAAAATGAATTGTTTAAAATTGAATTTAAAATAAATAATGATAATGAGTTTTTAAAAAGTTTAGATAAAAATAAATTGTTTTTTGTTTTTAATGATTATACCAGCTTAACCAATCACCTTTATAAAGATTTAAGTGTATTTGTAGTTAATAATGAAGCAAAAACCATACAAGTGTCTTTTAAAAGTAATAACTCATCTTTAGCTACAGACGTGGTTTTATCGTTAATTAATACCTTTTTTAAATACGATTTAGATAAAAAAAGTGAAAGCTCAGCCAATGTACTTAATTTTATTGATAATCAGTTAGACACTGTTTTTAATCAATTAAAAAGGTCAGAAATAGCCATTCAAAATTTTAGAGATAACAGTCACTCACAAGACCCCGAATTTATTAAAAATAGTGTCATTGCTCAGTTAGATCTGTTACAAAATCAATTGTTAGATGCCGATTTGGAGTATGAGCTACTAAAAGATATCAATTTAGGAGTTAATTCAAGAGATAGAATGGAAGTGTATAATTTAATACCTGCCATTACAGGTACCCGATTTCAAAATATCCTATCTACTCAATTAGAAAAATTACACGAATTGTTAGAGCAAAAAGAAGATGCCTCTTATGGAATGACTGAGGAGAATGAAAATATAAAAAGAATTAACAGAAATGTTGATATTCAAGTGGAGACGATAAATAGAACCATTAAATCAGTTAAAAATCAAATTCAGAATAAACGCAACGGATTAAAAAATAAAATTGCAGAGTTAGAAGCTAAATTATATGGTGTTCCAGCTAAGGAGATGGAGTTGTCAAGATTAAAACGTAAATTCAACTTAAACGAAAAATACTATTCATTGCTAATTGAAAAAAGAACTCAATACGAAATTTCAAAAGCAGGTTACACTATGGATAATTTGATTTTGCAAGCACCTACTAGACCTAAGTTAATATCTCCTAATAAAAAATTAGTTTATGTTGGCGTTACAGTCATGTCTTTTTTAATAGGGATATTGTTTTTAGTGTTTAAATACATAACGTTTAACGTTATTCATAACGAAAATGAACTAAAAAAACTCTTACCAGAAAATATAGGCATTTTAGGTGTTGTGCCAAATGTTAAGAAAAATGAAGCCAATTCTACCCTTTTAGTTCATTTAAAACCAAAATCAATTTTAACCGAAACGTATAGGCATATACGTACAAATTTACAGTTTATTTTAAATCAAAATCAATCAAATGTAATTGCCGTTTCTTCTTCAGTTTCTGGTGAGGGTAAAACATTTGTAGCTTTAAACTTAGCTGGAATTTATGCTATGTCTGGTAAAAAAGTAATTGTTTTAGATTTAGATTTGCGTAAACCAAAATTACATTTAGGTTTTAATGCTGAAAATACTAATGGAATGAGTTCTGTTTTAGCAGAAAAAGAACAATGGAAAAATTGTGTACAACAGTCTGAATTAAATGGTTTAGATTTTATATCTGCAGGCATTATACCTCCTAACCCATCAGAATTAATTATTAATGGAGTAATTGAAGAAGTAACAGCAGAGCTAAAAAAAGAATACGATATTATTATTATAGATAATCCACCAGTAGGCATTGTTTCTGATGGCGTTAAAATACTTAATTATTCAGATTGTGCTATTTATGTATTTAGAGCTAATTATTCTAAGCGTATGTTTGCTAACCGGGTAAGAGATTTGTTAGCAGAAGATAAAGTGAAACAGCTTTATACCATATTAAATGCAGTAGAGTTAAATAAACACTCTTACGGTTATGGCTATGGTTATGGAGGATATTATGATGATGTAGATACTAAAAAATCAAAATTCACATTTTTAAAAAAGAATAAATGATAGAAACATTTGATATTGAAGGGTTGATTTTATTTGCACCAAAAGTTTTTAAAGATGATAGAGGTTTATTTTTTGAATCATTTAAC
>CAYQRJ010000260.1:0-3904 GCA_964419855.1 uncultured Crocinitomix sp. | reverse complement strand
GTTTTTGATTTATAATTAAATTAAAAAAAACTAAAAAATTCCTACCTTTGATGCAATTCTTTTAAGCTGATAAATGAAATTATTATTTTCTATAATTACGCTAATTATTGTAACGCCTCTTTTTAGTGGAAATTACATTACAAAAAAACAAGCAATACAAGATATTGATTTTTTTATTGACCAGGCTCAACAAATCCACCCTAACTTGTATTTTAAAATCTCAAAATCAGAGTTTAAATATCAATCTTTAATCATAACAAATCAAATAAAAGACAGTATAAGCGTAAATGAGTTTTCAAAACAAATGCGCGTTTTATCTAATCACTTAGGAGATGGACATACTAATGTAAATTTTTCAAATTATTTAAGACAACAATACCTCACAAAAACAGCTCGTTTACCCTTTAAAGTTTACATTAAAAATAATAAATTTTACATCTCATCATCTAACAATAAAGAGTTAAATAAAAATGATGAAATTTTATCTATTAATCAAATTTCAAATGCAGAGTTATTACAACTAATAAAATACACAGTTGCTGATATTGATGCCTTTAAAATTAAACTTTTAGAAAAGTACTTTTCCTATTATTTTTTTATTGAATATGGCTACACTAACCAAATAGAAATAAAGTTTAAAAGGGATGACAAAATAATTAGCAAATCTATAGATTTAATAAAAACAGACTTAACAAAAACAAGTAAGAAATACACAATACAATTTTTTGACAGCACTGCTATTTTAAAAATAAACTCTTTTGGAGGGCTTGACAAAAAAGACTACACTCAATTTTTAGAACAAACATTTAATACTATAAAAACAAAACCAATTACAAATTTAATTATTGACTTAACAAACAATGGAGGAGGTAATTCAAAATTTGCAGAGATGATTTATCCATATTTAAACATTTCAACAGTAAAATATCATCAACTATATGAAATTAAAACCAGTAAACCTGAGAAAAAATCAATTAGAAAACGATTTATAAAGTGGTATATGTATCCTCTTTACCCTTTGGGTATTTTTCCAAAAATGGGACGAATTTTACTTTATAAAAAAAATGGAACAATCACATCAATTAAAACAAATGAAACCCATTTTAAACCAAAACCAAATTCATTTAACGGTAAGGTAATGGTTTTAACCTCAAACAGCACCTACTCTGCAGCTGCTGATTTTGTTGTAGGATTTAAGTATTCTAAACGCGGAAAAGTAATTGGAGACACTATAGGACAACCTTACTCTGGTTATATTGACAAAATAGAATTTAACTTACCCAATTCAGGAATTTCTGCTGGGGTTTCTTTTAAAAAGTATGAATATTATGGCACTACATCAATTAATAAATTAAAAGGAGTGGAGCCTGACATCTATTTTAATGTAGAACAATACTCAGGAAATCAACTTTACAAAAAAGCCATCTCGTTATATTAATTTATATAGGCGGCAAACTAGCATACATTACCCTCCAATTTGGGTCTTGAATATCTTTTAAAATTTTAAACAAACTATCACCATAAAAGTAATCAGTTTTAATGTTGGCAACTCCATAATTCTCAAACAAATATTTGCTTTGAGCTGGTGAGGGTTTATATTTTTCTTGGCTCCAACCACTTTCTACATCATATAAAACAGGATGTTGATTATATCTTAGTTTCCACATTTCGCTAATTGGCTTAGCGTAAAATCCTGAAATTTTATTGGTGTAATTTTTATACAAATAACAACTGTCTATGCCATATTTTTCAAGTAAATTTTCTCTGTTTGGATTGGCTTTATTTGGCCAATACCCCATAATAGAATACATAAAACTTTGTTCTCTAATAATTTGACTACCTACAATTTCCCCATCAATTTCGGTTAAAATGGCATAGCTTAAAAGTTGAGAATTTGCACTAGGAATAACCCCTATGGCGTAATGATACGTTTTAATATTTTGCACCTCTCCCCCATTTTTCATTGGAGATAATGAAAACAGAAAAAATGTTAATCCTATGTTAAAGTATCTTAAAATAATTTTATGTATTAATTATTGACATAGATTTGCTTACAATATAAACGTAACTTACAAAAAAAAGTTTGTTATACCAAATATTAATTAAAACCAAAATTTATGAATTTTACATTAAAATCAAATCAATTTAAGTTTTTACTTACCTTTTTTATTAGTTGTGCAACATTTTTAAATTGGGCACAAGTGGATAGTACTACCCATAATAACGACCTTAAAATTTATTACGATTGTCAAGCGCAAGATTGTGATGTTACTTTTATCAAACAAAATTTGGACTATGTTCAATTTATGAGAGATAGAAAATTTTCAGATGTTCATATATTAATTACCCAGCAAAAAAATGGCAGTGGAGGAAATCAAATTTTATTAAGATTTATTGGTCGTAATGGTTTTTCAAAACTATCAGACACATTAACTTATAGTACAGACCCTACCCAAACACAAGACGAAAAAAGACGACTTCAACTAAAATACATTCAAATAGGTTTAATGCGATTTTTTGTTGAAAAAGGGTTGGTAGATAAAATGACTTTAACTTTTGAAGAACAAAAACAAAGTATAGATGATGATGAAACACTAAAAAAAGACCCTTGGCATTATTTTGTTTTTAAAATGTCGGCAGGTGGTTGGATGAATGGACAAGAAACATCTAACAACACAAATGCTAACGGCTCGCTTTCAATAAAAAGAGTGACAGATAAAAATAAGTTTAACATTTACAACAGCATTTATATTAATGCCCAAAATTATAAATATCAAGATGGGACATCTACCAACGCCTATCAACAATCATTTTACTCATCAATAAGTGATGTTATTAGCATTACTAACCATTGGTCTTATGGATTTTTTGGCAATTTTAATAACTCTACTTTTTCTAATTATAAATTATCAACCTCAATACTAGGCGGAATAGAATACAATATTTTCCCTTATTCAAAATCAGCTGTTAAACAACTTACCTTATCCTATAAAATTGGTGGCAAATACAACGATTATTACGACACTACGTTTTACAACAAAACAGAAGAAAGTTTAGCATTACATACCGCTACTTTAGGAGGCTCAGTTAAGCAAAAATGGGGGTCGGTTTCAGCAAGTATTGATTACCAAAATTATTTACACGATTTTGCACTCAACTCTTTTAATTTTTACCTTAACTTTAATGTAAGGTTATTTAAAGGCTTCAGTTGGTATTTAAACGGAAGCTACTCTATTCAGCACAATCAAATTAACATAAGAAAACAATCAGGATTAAGCGACACCGATTTACTTTTACAACAAAAGCAATTTAAGTCTGGATTTAATTATTGGATGAATACAGGATTTAGTTATTCATTTGGTTCAATTTACAACACTATAGTTAATCCAAGGTTTAATTTTTAGGGCGCTTTAACCTGCTTTCCCTTCCAATATTTTAACCCAAAAACACAAATTGTATATTTGTTTTAAAAGAGCTTCTAAAGTCGCTTTTTAAAACAAAACAATTTTGTGTTTTTAATTCAAAATGATTTTCACTGCAATCAGTAGCGTAAAAGTGTTAAAGGTACTATTTATACCAACTTAACATTGAAAATTTAACCATTTTAGTTAAGATATAATAAAATAGTGGTAAATTTTTCGGGTTACAATAAAAAATATAGTCCAGAAAGTGTATCTAAAATAGTACACAAATACACAAAAAAAGCTGGAATTAAAAAACGAGTAACACCCCATATGCTCAGACACAGTTTTGCCACGCACCTACTTGAAGGAGGAACAGATATAAGAACCATTCAAAACCTCTTAGGGCACAACTCCCTAAAAACTACCGAAAAATACACACATTGCTACAAACTCCTTCAAAGACATAATAAACCCACTAGACTCTTTGGATTTATAAAAAT
>CAYQRJ010000259.1:0-3955 GCA_964419855.1 uncultured Crocinitomix sp. | reverse complement strand
TGGGGTTTTTATTGATTTAATACAATATACTTTTTATAATAAACTTATTTTTCAACACCCATTGCTTTAAGCACATTGGCTGTAATATTAATGTATGTTTCTTTAGGAACAGTGTTGGCTTTTACAGTTACTCTTTTTGTTACTTTTTGTCCTTGTTGTCCTTCTTTTGGTCTAAAAATAACATCAATTTCTCCTATTTCGCCTGGTTGAATTGGTTCTTCAGGTTTGTTAGGAATGGTACAACCGCAAGATGCTTTAGCACTTTCAATAATTAAAGGGTATTCTCCAGTATTTTTAAATTTGAATGTATGCTGATTTTCTGATGGATAAACTACGTTACCAAAATCATACACTTCCTCTAAAAATTTTATGTGAGATGTTGGACCACTTGGCTCTTGAGAGTTATTATTTGTAGCGGGTAAGGCTACACCGTCATCTCCTGTTGGATTTTCAACAGCAATTAAAGAGGTGTGTTCTTCATTAGTAGATGATGATTGTTCTCCACAAGACATTAATGTGGCAAAAGGAATGGCGAATAATATTATTTTTTTCATTTTTTTATATTTAGTTTTTAGTTTACAAATTTAATAATCTAATTTTAACTTATCAATATATTTTCCTTCAATTAGTTCAAGGGCTTTAATATAGATTTCGTTTTCATTTTCGTTATAAATTTGGTAGTATTTATCAAATCCCCATAAATTTGAAGCAATTCGAGCTTTTAACAGGGTTTTGATTAGTTTTTCTGATGTTTTATAATCGTCTTCATTATATTCTACCCCTTCTTTTTTTGCGAATTCAAAAAAGTCATCCATAAATGATTTAGTGGTTACTTCATCATTTTTATAATCTTTAAAAGATGGGTATTTATTTTTTAATTCATCTCTTTGTTTATCTACAAAATTAAAGGCGTAATCGTTTATAATTCCTTTACGGTTTAATTGTCTATACATATCGCTTAATTCCATAGTATCTAAAGGTACAAAAATATCTGGCATAATGCCTCCACCACCATAAACTGTTCTGCCTAACAATAGGGTTTTAGTTTTTAAAGAGTCTGGCAGCTTAATGCTGTCGCGGTGCATATATTCGCCATTTGTAAAGGCATCTGCTTTGGCTTTGTAATAGGCATCTACTCCTTTATCGTAAGGTTTTTGGATAAATCTACCAGATGGTGTGTAATATCTTGCTACAGTAACTCTTAACATAGAGCCATCACTTAATCGGTAAGGACGTTGAACAAGTCCTTTACCAAAAGTACGTCTTCCAACAATTAAAGCTCTATCCCAATCTTGCAAAGCTCCCGAAACAATTTCGGATGCTGAGGCTGAGTTTTCGTTAGTTAGTACTACTAATTTACCTTTTTCGAATACTCCTTTTTTTTCGCCCATATAATAATTACCTCTGTAATCTTTATTATCGGCTATGTAGTTTTCTCTTTTATAAGAACGACCTTTGGCATAAACAATCATTTTATCATCATCTAAAAACATATCTGCCATAAATTTAGCAGTTGATAATAATCCACCTCCATTACCTTGAAGGTCAAGGATTAAGTTTTTCATACCTTGATCTTTTAATACGTTAATGGCATGAACTAACTCATTAGGTGTTGTTCTTGAAAAAGAGGTGACTTTAATATATCCTGTTTTTGGTGTTGCCATATAATAAGATGGAATAGAGTGTAAAGGAATTTTATCTCTTTTTACATCAAAAGATAATAAATCATTTTCTCCTCTACGCTTAATACCAAGTTCTACTATAGTTCCTTTATCACCCATTAAATATTTTCTAACATCAGAGGTTTTAAGACCTATGCCTGCGATATTTTCACCATCAACTTTAATAATTTTATCTCCTGCTTTTACGCCAACTTTTTCGCAAGGTCCACCCTCAATGGTATTAACTACGGTTAGGGTATCATCTCTAATTTCAAATCTTATACCAACACCAACAAAAGAACCATTAATTTGAGAGTTGGATTGTTGTACGTCTTCTTTTGGAATTAAATAAGTGTGAGGGTCTAATTCTTTAAGCATGGCTACAATAGCTGCATCAGTAATTTTTGGTCCGTCAAAATCTTCTAAGTAATAGGCATCTAAATATCCAAAAACCTCCTCAAATTTTAAAGTAGTTTCTTTTTCGTTTTGTTGAGCCATTGATAAGTTTGTAGATAGAACAACGGCTATGAATAATATATTTTTAATTGATTTAATCATATTTTTTATTTTTTTAAAAGTGTAAAGTTAATCATTTCGATAATTTATTTTGTTTAATTTACAAATATTGTTCCTTTAGTTTAAAATTAGTTTATAGAATTATTAATTTTTGTTAATAGTTGTTTTTGGAGTTTTTTATCATAGATTGCTAGATGTTTACTGAGATTTTGCTAACGTATTTTTTTAAAATAGTTACAGGGTTTAACATATTTTAACTTATAGGCAATACACACGAACTAACTGCCAAGTTAATGGCAAGTTAATGGCAAGTTGCTGCCAAGGAAAGTGGGGTAAAAAATGGTTTTTTTGATGAAAAAACAGTCATTTTTGTTAAAATAAGTTAATTTTTTTAGCACAAAATTGGGTTAAATAAATTTTAGGGGGTTGATTTTTTTATGCTTGCGTTAGGGATAGGAGCAATTGTTTGAACTCCTTTTGTCTTTCCGACAATAATCGGGAAGACAAAAGAGTGAGTGCGGATAGCCCGCCTGCCCAAAGTATTGGGTAGGAACGCCCAAAATGTTATATGTTTAAAAAAGATTTGATTGATTTATGTTTAAATACAAAAAACAGTATTATTTTTGCTAAAAAACATTACAAATGAACACTATTGATTGGAAAACGGCAAAGGAGTATAAAGACATTACTTATAAAAAATGTAATGGTGTGGCTAGAATAGCTTTTAACAGACCTGAGGTTAGGAATGCTTTTAGACCACATACTACATCTGAATTAATTGACGCATTTTATGATGCCCAAGAGGATACTTCAATTGGTGTTGTTTTGTTATCGGCTGAAGGTCCATCATCTAAAGATGGGGTTTGGTCTTTTTGTAGTGGAGGCGATCAAAAAGCTAGAGGACATAAGGGGTATGTTGGGAGTGATGGTCAGCATAGATTAAACATATTAGAGGTTCAACGGATGATTAGATTTATGCCAAAAGCTGTTATTGCTGTTGTGCCGGGTTGGGCTGTTGGTGGTGGACATTCTTTACATGTGGTTTGCGATATGACTTTAGCGAGTAAAGAGCATGCTATTTTTAAGCAAACGGATGCTGACGTTACTAGTTTTGATGGTGGGTATGGATCGGCTTACTTAGCCAAAATGGTTGGTCAAAAAAAGGCGAGAGAGATTTTCTTTTTAGGTAGAAATTATTCGGCTCAAGAGGCGTTTGAGATGGGAATGGTTAATGCTGTTATTCCTCATGATGAATTAGAACAAACGGCTTATGAGTGGGCGCAAGAGGTTTTGGCTAAGTCCCCTACTTCAATTAAAATGTTAAAGTTTGCTATGAATTTAACTGATGATGGTATGGTTGGTCAGCAGGTTTTTGCTGGTGAAGCGACAAGGTTAGCTTATATGACAGATGAAGCCAAGGAAGGCAGAGATGCTTTTTTAGAGAAACGTAAACCTAATTTTAAAAAGGAATGGTTGCCTTGATGAGATTTTTTAATAATTTTAGATGATTTAGAACATAGTTAAACCTTGCTATTTAAGTGGTGTTGATGTTGTGATGCTGAAGACCTTATTGTAAACCTTGCAGGTTACGTGGTATTGATGCTGAAGACCTTATTGTAAACCTTGCTGGTTAGGTGGTGTTGATGTTGTTAGCGAGATTGTAAACCTTGCAGGTTACGTGGTTTGTGGGGTAAACCTACAAGGTTACATGGGGTGAAACTTTTGGGGTAATAATAAAAATTCTCCGTAGTATAATAATTACTACTATTTTTTAAAAT
>CAYQRJ010000258.1:0-3990 GCA_964419855.1 uncultured Crocinitomix sp. | reverse complement strand
GGTTGTGTTAGCCACTGAACGGTTAGCTTGTTGAAACAATTTATTTACTTAAATATATTTTTAATTTGCGATTTTATGAGCACATTTAAAAATATATCAATTTAAGTTATAAATTTGTGAAACAACTAAAAGTGGAGTGGCGTTAAAACACCCAAATAAAGACAACAGAATTAATGGCAAACAAAGTTGAAATAAAAAATAAGAAAGCAAGGTATTTATACGAGTTTTTAGACAATTATACTGCTGGAATTGTTTTAACGGGGACTGAAATAAAGTCGATTAGAAATGGGAAGGCAAGTATAATGGAAGCGTATTGTGTGGTTAAAAATGGTGAGGCGATTATTAGAAATATGTATATTGCAGAATATGAAAATGGGTCGTATTACAACCACGAACCACGTAGGGACAGACGTTTGTTGTTAAATAAAAAAGAGATTAAAAAACTTGAAAAGAAGTTACAAGACAAGGGGCTTACTGTTGTGCCATCTAAATTATTTATTAATGATAAGAATTTAGCAAAAATAAATATACATTTGGCTAAGGGTAAAAAATTACACGACAAGCGTCAAACCATGAAAGAGCGTGATACTAAAAGAGATTTAGACCGAGTAATGAAAAAATACAGTTAAAATGGCACTTAAAAAAAATGTTTTTGGACAATATGAATTTGTTAAAAAAAATGTGATTCGCGTTTTTGGGGCAATGGTGTATCCACGTTTTAATTGGATTAATAAACCCGACATTGAAGGGGCGGAGATATTACAGTCTTTACCTGATAAAAACGTATTGTTTGTTTCTAATCATCAAACTTATTTTGCTGATGTGAGTTTCTTTTTACACATTTTTCACGCAGCTTTAAAAGGACGCCCTAACAATATTAAGTATCCTGGGTTTTTGTTTGTTCCTAAAAGTAACATTTATTATGTTGCGGCTGAGGAAACTATGAAATCGGGGTTGTTGCCAAAAATTTTAGCTTTGTCGGGGGCGGTAACTGTTAAAAGAACTTGGCGAGCCAATGGTAAAAATATTAAACGAGAAGTGGATAAAAAAGAGGTGGAACAAATTGACACGGCTTTGGAAGATGGTTGGGTAATTACTTTTCCGCAAGGCACAACAACACCTTATGTAAAAGGCAGAAAAGGGACAGCTATTCTTATAAAAAAACACAATCCTGTTGTTGTTCCTATTGTAATTGATGGTTTTAGACGTGCCTTTGATAAAAAAGGAATGAAATTGAAAAAGAAAAAATCTAAATTAAAGGTTAGAATAAAACCACCTTTGGATTATTCTCCAGATGAATCTGCCATTGATATTTTAGATAAAATTATGACCGCCATTGAGCAATCTCCTGAGTTTGATATAATAGAAAAAATAAGGACTAAAAAAGAGGAAGAGTAAATATTTTTAGGTTAATAACTCCATTGATTGGTATAACTATTAAAAAAATCTATTCCTATTTTAAACCTAAAGGCACTTGTTGCAACATTATTTTCTCTTACAGAATAATAAAATCCTACTTTAAACAGTTGTTTTTTAATTTTAAAAACCCGCTCTACTCCTGCAAAAGCTTCTATATGAGAGTAATTGACTTCTTGAATTAATAGGGCACTTGCTCCTGCAGTCATTTGTAGTTTAAGGTGCTTGATTAACGGAATTTTATTCATAATAAACCCATTAAAATGATGAATACCAAACGCTTGAAAATAAGGCATAGAGGTATGAAAAGTTGAGTCTAACATTTGATGAGATTGCAATGGGTTGGATAAGAAAACAAGGTCTGACCCTCTAAAAAATTTATGTTCAATAAAACGTAAATCTACTTGATTGACAAAAGATCCAGCAATGGCATTCCATTTAAACTCCCCCACCCTTGCCAATTTAACATTATCTGATGCTCTTAGCTCAATAAAATCAAAATTGACATCACTGCCAAACATTTTGGGCACTCCTTTTTTATAAGTTAATGTCAGCACAGGGTATTTTGAACCTATAATAATTTTTTTGCCTTGCTTAATAACATATTTTTGATGAAATTTGTACACTAAGTTTAACTCAAACATTGATACAGTATAAGTTTGGAATGGCTGAGGTGTATTTAAACTACCAAATACTTGATTAGACCATTCGGCTAATTTTATATTAGTAATTTCGTGTTTGGTTGAGTAATCAAATGCTAACCTGCCATACAGCCCATTAACAATTTCTATTCTTTGACTTACTCCAAAATATTGATTGCGAACATAATTAGAACGACTAAACGTTCCTACTACTGATTCATAATTATTAATCATATCGTAAATATCGCCCCCCGAAACCGTTAATTTTCCAAACCTTAATGGTAAATAGGTATAACTAACCGACAGATAGCCTTTAATGTCTTTATTATTAAATCCGTAATTGGCTTCACCACTTACTCTAATTTTATGTGCATTTTTAAATTCTTTTTTAAATGAACCACCTAACCCATATCTAAATCCACCTACGCCAAATAAATTAGCCGAACTTAATAAAGAATTAATATAAATTTCTCTCTTTTTAAATCTGTTTCTAAATCCAACACCATTAAGGGTGATGTCCCAAAAATCTACTTTATTAAATTCTCTATCAACACTGTCTAAATAGGCTTCACTCTCTAAAAATTTAGTAATGCTATCTTGTTTATGTATAAAATCTAACTCCTCCTGTTTTAAACTTATAGGACGTAAACTATCCCAATACACACTGTCTTTATCGTAAGCCAATTCATCATAAATTAACACGGCATCTGTAAAATCTTTTTTAATAAATGTAGGGTTAAAGTTGTAATTAGAATGTTTAACTCTGGTGTTAGCCGATACCAAATATTTACCATCACTTATGCTATAATTAAATTCACGTCTAACCACTACCCATTTATTGTTTATTTGCTCATAATCTTGAATAATTTGAAAAGTTTTAAAATAGTCCATTGTATTTTCGTTAATTTTTAAATCAAAAGATTTAATAACCCACAAACTGTCAACAATAAACAAAGTGCCACTAAACAAAGGGGCGGATGAATTACGTGGAATAACTTTTATGCTATAAATTTTTTGTCCGTCCTCATAAAAAATATTATCTAATTTATATTTATAAGACGCAAAAGCACCATCTGCAATAGGAGATAAAATGGGTTGAGTGGTTATGTTAGGTAAATAAATTAGGTTTTGATATAAATTAAAATCACCATCTTGAACTTTTTCGTAAAACACATAGGGGTCATTTTTAACCGATTGATTGGGTGCAATTTCAGGTAAACCAAAAGTTTCTCCATTAGATACATTCACGTTAACATTACTGTTTGATTTTTCGGTATAATCATTATAGGCAATAATTTTTTCGGCGTATTTTTTTGGAGCTTTATATTTGGTAATTGAGTATGATTCTATAAAATTCATTTTAGAAGGTCCGTTTAAAACTGTATCAGATTTTTTTAATAATCGCTCGGCATAATAAGGTTTTAAATCTTTTTCGAGTGAGGTTTTGATATAAGTGTTACATTGGTATTGCGGTATAGCATTTCTCCAATACTTTTTTTGTTTATTAGTAGCTTTAATTACTTTTTTAGCCACATCAATTTTATTGGCATAAACCTCCACTTCTTGCAACTCAATGGCTTGCTCTTTTAATTGTACATTAAAAACAGTTATTTTATCATTAATTGACACTTGATAAGTAGTATCTGTAAAACCAATGGCTTTATAATGTATTGGGTAATTTCCTTTAGCTTTTAATTCTATAAAATACTCTCCGTCTTGATTTGTAATTACTCCATAAGTTGTATTTTTAATATAAATTCTAACTCCTGGTATTCCTTCATCATATTGGTTAGTTACTAATCCTTTTAAAACATATTGCGAAAAACTTAAATGACAATTAACAATCAAAAAAAGGAATAAAAAAAATTTCATACAGCTTTGTTTAAATGTAAGACTTAAAATTGATAAAAAAGTTACACCTTAAACAAAAAAA
>CAYQRJ010000257.1:0-4006 GCA_964419855.1 uncultured Crocinitomix sp. | reverse complement strand
TCAATAATTTCTTTTGCTTCTTCAGCATTAGTCCCTTGTAATCTAACAATAATTGGCACAGGAATTTCGCCCATATTTTTGTAAGCATCAACAATACCTTGTGCTACTCTGTCACATCTAACAATTCCACCAAAAATATTAACTAAAATAGCTTCAACATTTGGGTCTTTTAAAATAATTCTAAAAGCTTTTTCAACTCTCTCTGCATCAGCTGTACCACCAACATCTAAAAAGTTAGCTGGGTTTCCACCGTATAATTTAATGATGTCCATTGTTGCCATAGCTAAACCAGCACCATTAACCATACAACCAACGTTTCCATCTAAATCCACATAATTTAAACCAGCTTCATCTGCTTCAACTTCAATGGGATTTTCTTCTGTTTTGTCACGCATTTGTGCATAATCTTTATGTCTGAACAAAGCGTTGTCATCTAAAGTTACTTTAGAATCTACTGCAATAATTTTATCATCAGAAGTTTTTAAAACTGGATTAATCTCGAACATAGAAGCATCACAACCTTTGTAGGCATTATATAAAGCATAAACAAATTTTGTCATTTGTTTAAAAGCTTGACCGCTTAACCCTAAGTTAAAAGCAATTCTTCTAGCTTGAAAACCTTGTAACCCTACTCTGGGGTCAACTTCTTCTTTAAAAATTAAATGAGGTGTTTTTTCTGCTACGGTTTCAATATCCATTCCTCCTTCGGTAGAATACATAATAATGTTTCTTTCACTAGCTCTATCTAACAATACCGACATGTAAAATTCTGATGGTTCAGAATCTCCTGGATAATAAACATCTTCAGCTATTAAAACTTTATTTACTTTTTTTCCATCAGCGTTGGTTTGTTTAGTAACAAGGTGTCCACCTAAAATTCCTTTAACAGTTTCTTCAACTTTATCTAAACCTTTGGCTAAAACTACACCATGAGAACCAGTTTCTTTAATAGTACCTTTACCTCTACCGCCTGCGTGTATTTGAGCTTTAACAACAAACCATTCTGTTCCAGTTTTTTCGTTAAGTTCTTTAGCGGCTTTAACTGCATCTTCTACTTTGTCAACAACTACTCCTCTTTGAATAGCTACACCAAAGCTTTCTAAAATTGATTTTCCTTGATATTCGTGTAAATTCATTTGAATTTGATTTATTTAATTTGGACTGTAAAATTAATTTTAAAATCTAAACTAACAAAGAAAACACCTAAATAGTTTTGTATTTTTTTGATTAAGCGATAATGGTTAACTATCTTTGCCGAAAAATTTTTAAAAAAAATGGCAACAAACAGAACATTTACAATGATTAAACCAGAGGCAGTTGCTAATGGTGATATGGGAAAGATAATCGATATGATTATTGATGCGGGCTTTAAAATTAAAGCTTTAAAATTGACTAGATTAACACCTGAAAGAGCTGGTGAGTTTTATGAAGTACATAAAGAAAGACCTTTTTATGGTGAGTTAGTTGACTATATGAGTAGCGGACCTATTGTGGCGGCTATATTAGAAAAAGATAATGCTGTTGCAGATTTTAGAAAATTAATTGGTGCTACTGATCCTGCTGAGGCTGAAGAAGGAACCATTAGAAAAAGATTTGCTAAGTCTAAAGCTGAAAATGCTGTTCACGGTTCTGATTCTGATGAAAATGCTGAGATTGAAAGTCAATTTCATTTTTCGGAAGAGGAAATTGTGGGGTGATTTTTTAGATTATTAGACGCTATATTGTTAGACTTTAGATACTAGTTTTATAGATTTAGATTGTTAGATTATAGGCGTTAGATGTGGAGAATTTACATTAAAGGTGTTTGAATTTAATATTCTAAGCATTAATATTTATTTAATATAAGAGGGAGGTTTTACTTCCCTTTTTTATTGTACTACGTTTGTATAACAATTTTAAAATTGTGACGGCACTTACTATTTTGAAATAAAGATTTTGAGTTAGGGGCTGGAGGAAGTAAAAATGGAGCGCCGTTTAAACGCCCTAAAATCCTTCTTTTTGAAGTCTTTTAAAGTGTTCGTATTTACCTTTGATATACATAATAAGTTCGTAATCGGAGGCGGTTTTTAAAAAATGGTCGTTAAGGTTTAAAAAGTTGATGAAGGCTTCAAATTCATCATCTTCTAAATCTATAATGTCGTTGGCTACATAAAGTCTTAATATTTCTTTTACTACTTCTTTTTGTTGGTCTTTATATTCCATTTCGGCTATTAAACGTTTTGTTTTTTCTCGTTTGCTAAAAGTCATATATAAAGCAGTTATTGGACTTTGAAGTGCGTTAACACCTGTAATTTTTGGCACTTCTCTTTTTTGAAGTTGTGCCCTTTCTTTTTGTAACTCTTCTAAAGTTTTTAAGGGTTTTACTACTACCTCTTTTGAAGTAACGGTAAGTATATCTAAATAGAGGGTAACGTTGTATTCTTTTTTGTATTTTTTATTTTTAAAATTTAAGTATTTGGTTTGATAACCAGTAACTGACACTGCAACAACATCAGATTTTTTTACTTGAATGGTAAAAGATCCGTCATATTTACCAAAATTACCTTTTCCTGCTGTTTTATTAATAACCATCACATTGTAAAAATTTACTTTTTGTGTGGTGTCAATTACTTTTCCGTTAATGGTTATAAGGGAGTCGTTGTAGTTGGGAATATTACTAGTAGTGTCTGTTTGAGCAATAATTACATTGTTAAACAAAAAGGTTGATATAAATAAAATAAAAAGTTTCACGATTCAAATTTACCAAAAATTCAGCCACAATTTTATTTTTTAGCGATTTTTAACTTTTACAGTTGTGTTTTTGTACTTTTGTAAAAAAAATAATAAAATTGAAAACAGTTGTTGTAGGTTTATCGGGTGGAGTTGATTCTAGTGTAGCGGCCTATCTTTTACAAAAAGAAGGATATAACGTTATTGGCATTTTTATGAAGAATTGGCATGATGATTCAGTCACCATTTCTGATGAGTGTCCGTGGATTGATGACAGTCAAGATGCGTTATTAGTGGCTCAAAAATTAGGAATCCCTTTTCAGACTATTGATTTAAGTGAGACCTATAAAAATAGAATTGTAGATTATATGTTTGCTGAGTATGAGGCAGGCAGAACACCTAACCCTGATGTGCTTTGCAATAGAGAAATTAAATTTGATGTATTTTTAAAAACGGCTATGGATTTAGGAGCAGATTTTGTTGCTACTGGTCATTATTGCCGTAAAGGAATAACAGATAGTGGAAAGTTTAGATTATTAGCTGGAAAAGACAACAATAAAGACCAAAGTTATTTTTTATGCCAATTATCTCAAGAACAGTTGTCAAAATCGTTGTTTCCTATTGGCGAGATGCAAAAAAGTGAGGTAAGAGCTATTGCTAAAGAATTGGATTTAATTACAGCCGAAAAGAAAGATTCGCAAGGTTTATGTTTTATAGGTAAAGTTAAATTACCTGTATTTTTACAGCAACAACTTCAGCCAAAGCAAGGTAATGTTATTGAATTGCCAGCCGATTTACCTCAATTGGCAGAGTATCAATCAAAAATTAACAGTGGAGATTATCGATTTTTATCAAAACCTTTTATTTTTGAGGAATCAATGGGGCAATTTAAGGGTAAGCACCAAGGAGCACATTATTTTACTATAGGGCAACGAAAGGGGTTAGGAATTGGAGGAACACCTTTGCCATTGTTTATTGTTGCAACCAATACAAAAACCAATACAGTTTATGTTGGACAAGGAGATAATCACCCTGCTTTAAATAAGCAAGCTCTTTTTATTAAAAATAATGATGTACATTGGGTAAGGCCAGATTTGGCTTTGAATGATGGAGAAAAAAAAGAATTTTTAGTACGAATAAGATACAGACAGGAGCTACAAAAAGCCACTTTATTTAAAGAGAAAGAAGGGCTTTATATTTTGTTTAATGAACTACAAAAAGGAATAAGTCCTGGTCAGTTTGCTGCTTGGTATAGTGATGACGAATTAATTGGTTCGGGGGTTATTTTTAGTTGATG
>CAYQRJ010000256.1:0-4015 GCA_964419855.1 uncultured Crocinitomix sp. | reverse complement strand
TATTATAATGTGCTTTTTTGTTAATAATGTTCAATAATAAAAACTAAACTTGTATTTTTGAAAAAAAATATACAATGAGATATCTATTACTTATTTTTATTGGTGTAATACTAACTACAATTGGTTGTCAAAACACTCAGCCAGAACAACAAGCTGAAAACACTACTACCATTGAAGATACAATAAAAAAAACTATGTCAGTTAATGATTCGTTAGATTTTTTAACTCGCCAACTCCAAACTGATTATAACAACACGGAGAATTGGTATAAACGTGCTCAATTTTTAATTAGGCAAGGAGATTTAAAAAATGCTTTATTAGATATGCAAGAAGTCATGAACAGAGACACTACCACAGCTAAATACAGATTAGCCTTTGCAGATTTATTAGTAGCAAAATTAGATGTTGAGCAAGCCGTAAAACATTACGATTATGTATTAACTGTTGATTCTTTAAGCGCACTTGCTTATGTTGGGTTAGGTAGAATTTATGCTTACTTAGATAACCCTGGTAAAGCCACTGCCTTATTAAATAAAGCACAAAAAATTAACCCTCATTTGGCTGAGAGTTATTATTTAGAAGGAATGATTTATAAAGATGACTATTACAAAACCAAAAGAGAAGAAAGCTTTAAAAGGGCATTATCCTCTTTTCAGACAGCTATTGAACAAAATCCTAAACATTACAACGCTTATATTTCATTAGGTGTAATGAATTTTGAACGTGGAAACGATATCGCATTAGATTATTTTAATTCGGCTATTGAAGTTGCTCCAAAAAGTTCAGAGGCATGGTATAACAAAGGTATTTTTTATCAAAATAAAAAAGATTATGCTACTGCAAAAAATGTATATAGAGAAATTACAAGTTTTGACTCTTTATATCCAAAAGCTTATTATAACCAAGGATATTTACAATTAGTCATTGATAAAAATAACGATTCTGCCATATACTTTTTTGAAAAAGCCATTGATATTGATTCAAACTATGTTGAAGCTTACAACAATTTAGGTTTAGCTTACGAAAGAACAGGTGATAAAACCTCTGCTAAAAAATATTATAAAAAAGCCTTAAAAATTAACCCTGATTTTGAATTGGCAAAAAAGAATTTAAACTATGTCAATAGACATTAAAAAGGAATTAAAAAATCCATTTACTCAGCAATACATTGCCGAAATTCTTTTCCCTTTTGTTGGGTATTTGTTTTTTGATTGGTCGTTATTAATTATTGTTGTTTTTTATTTATTAGATCAATTGGCATCTCAACTATTATTTTTTAAAAAATTGAATTTTATTAATCATTATTGGGATGAAAAAAATGGATGGGTTTATTTGTTTTTATCAATATTTTTATTTGTCATCACCTTTGGTTTAGAATTGTATTTTTTAAACACATCTTTTGCTTATATCTCTGACCAAAACGGAATATGTTACGTAGATGAATTAAACACCTTTGCTAAAAACGAATTATGGTTTCTTTTTCCAATATTATTACTAATGTATTTTATGCAAGATAAAATGTTGTTTTATTTGCCTAAAAAATTTGAACAAATCCTTTCTAAACCTTATTTTGTAAACAACACTATTCAAAACCTTGTAGTTTTAATTATGGTAGCGGTTGCTTCTTTTATTTATCCTTTTATTAAGTGGCCGGATATTATAATTATCCTGTGCATTGTTATTGTAAAATTAATGTATGATTTTACTATTAAAAAAATGAAATAAATTTATTTCTATCAAAATCATTTTTAATGATCATCTATTTTGATAACCATCAGATTGATTTTGACCTTCACCATTATCATATACTTTAGGGCAACCTCTTTTAACAAACAACCATCCAATTTTAACTCCAAATATTAAAGGTTGATATTTAGATGAAAACCAACGGTGTCCTGGGTTTAAATTTCGCCATTTATACCCTGTTAAAATAGGTGTTTTAACATAAGGAATAATAAAAAACCCATCTCTTGGTTTAATTCCCCAACCTATGCTATAATGTAATTGAGCCAGCATTTTTTCTTGATAAACCTGTGCTAAAGGCGAACCATAATTGTTTTGTTTTCCACCATAAATGGTATAATCAAAATTGGCTCCTATGGACTGATCAATAAAATTCCATCTGCTTAATTGAATTACAGAATGAATATCAATTCGAGCAAAAGCAACTCCAAAATTAAAATTACCTTTTACTTTATTTCCTGCATCATCTGTATATTTTTCGGCACCTCCAAAGTGTTTTATACCAACACCATAATCAAAATAATGAAACACTTTCTTTTTTTGTTTAAACAAATGTGCCAAACCTATTTCTAAATAATAACCAGGCGTGCCAGAAGGTGTTAGGTTAAAGTTTCTATCTTTGTCTTCTTTTGTGTTTCCAACCATATAAGTTAACCCTGGTGTAACGTGCCAACCAAAAGGTCTAAAATGACTGCGGCTGTGACTATAAATAGCAGCACCTCTATCACCAGAAGAAAACGGGCTTTTATTTGAATTTCGTTGTTTTTGACGTTTACTAAATCCGCCATCATCTTGGGCATTTAAGCCAATAGCACTAAACAAAAAAGAGAGTATTAAAATATATTTCATCTTTATTAATTTTATTAATTATACCAATGGTCTTTATACTTAGACCTAATAAATTTTTTTCGTTGATTAATAGATTTAGGTTTTCCAAATGCCACGCTCACCCTCCAAATTACAATTCCTGCCATTAATACAAAAAAAGCTTGTGCCATTAACCTTACCATTGCAGGCAAATCACTTGCTTGACCATTAAGGTATTCAGATATTAGTTCGGGTGAATACGTTTCAATCATATTAAACAGTTTGTATGCCTTCTTCTAAAATTTGACCAAATTGATAAACATCTTTAAAGTTATTGTATAACGGAACAGGAGCAATTCGTATCACATTAGGCTCTCTCCAATCGGCAATAACCCCTTTTTTGGTTATAAAATCAAATAAAGATTTACCCATTCCGTGGGCAAGAATAGACAATTGGGCGCCTCTTTTAGTTTTATCTTTTGGGGTGATAATTTCTAAATTACATTTTTCTTTATTTCTTTCAGAAATTCCATTAATTATAAACTCTAAATAAGCTGTTAAATCATCACGTTTAGCACATAAAGCATCCATACCAACTTCATCAAAAATATCTAAAGACGCTAAATTGGCTGCCATACCTAAAATAGGTGCATTACTTAATTGCCAACCCTCTGCCCCTTTCATAGGCACAAATCCCGGTTCCATTAAAAAACGGGTATCTTTATCATAACCCCACCATCCTGCAAAACGTGGCAATTCTTTATTAAATTCATGAGTTTGATGTACAAACATACCAGACACGCCACCCGGACTTGAATTTAAGTATTTATAAGAACACCAAGCCGCAAAATCTACGTTCCAATCGTGTAATTTTAATTTGATATTTCCTGCAGCATGAGCTAAATCCCAACCCACTGTTGCACCTACTTGTTGTCCAGCTTTTGTAATGTTTTCTATATCAAATAATTGACCCGTATAATAATTCACTCCACCAATCATTACCATTGCCACTTCATTGCCATGTTGATTAATGGTAGCAATAACATCTTCATCTCTAATAATGTGTTCACCTTCTCTGGGCTCAACTTCAATTAATGCTTCATTTGGATTAAACCCGTGAAATTTCACTTGACTTTCAAGTGCATATTGGTCAGATGGAAAAGCTTTTTTTTCGCAAATAATTTTAAACCTTTTAGCTGTTGGGCGATAAAAAGACACCATTAACAAATGTAAATTGGTAGTTAAAGAATGAGTAACCACCACTTCAGAAGGCAAAGCACCAACTATTTTAGCAGTTTTATCGGTTAAAAACTCATGATACTTAAACCATGGTTTCTCAGCCAAAAAATGACCCTCAACCCCCCAATTTTTCCATGCCTCTAATTCTTTATCAATATATATTTTGGTTGATTTTGTTTGTAAACCCAAGGAATTTCCTGTAAAATAAACTGTTTCTATTCCATTA
>CAYQRJ010000255.1:0-4055 GCA_964419855.1 uncultured Crocinitomix sp. | reverse complement strand
AAGGGTTTAGAAATATAGCAGATGAATAAAGATAATTTCAAACTCCCTCAAATTTAAATGTTATTAAATTGTATAATAATTATTTTAATGAATTGATTATAATATTTTAACTAAACAACAATAATATGGTGGTGAATTTTGCGGGTTAAGGTTAGTTTTGATAATTAATGTTATTGTTTTTATTTCTTCCCCATTAAATAAACGCCTACAAAAATTAAGGTAATCCAAATTAAGTTTATGGGGTTAAAATATTCTCCATATAACACTCCAATAATTAAAGCTACAATAGGAATAAAGTAAACCACAGATGATGCGAATAATGGTGTTGAAAAAGATACCATATAATTAAATAACATAACAGCCATAGCAGTACCAATTACCGAAAGAATTAATAGATATGGTAATCCTTGCAAAGCATTAGGGTTATTTAAAGCCGAAAAACTACCTGAAAAAAAAGAACATAAAATAGAAGGCAACAACATTGTAAAAAATGCTAAAGCAGTAATAGTTAGAGGTTTTAAATGGTGTAATTTATATTTTATTACAGTTAAACTAATGGCATAAAATAAAGTGGCAAGTAAAGCCAAACCAGCATAATAAAAATTGTTTTTATCAGCATCTATTTGATTAAAAATAATAAAAAACAAACTTACTGCCCCTAATAAAAAACCTATCAATTGAATTAATGTAATTTTATGTTTAAAAAACAAATAACCAATAATTACCACAAATAATGATGTCCCCATGTTGATAACCCCTGCCAAAGATGATTGTATTTCAGTTTCGGCAATGGGAAATAAAAAAGCGGGTAAAAAATTACCACATGCTCCAACCACAATTAAAAACCAAACGTCTTTACCCTTTAAATAGTTTAAGTTTTTAAGAGCGATAGGTAGTAGTACCAAACTGGCAATTAATGTTCGTAAAGCTCCAACCTGTAAGGCGGTAAATGCTTGAGTTTGCTTGGTTGGATACATGGCTTTTTCCATCAAAATAAAAGAACTGCCCCAAATTAAAGACAGTAAAGTTAAAAGCAACCATGATTTTGTTTCGTTTTTCATTGATTTGCAAAGATAGGTGATAAGTTGTTTAATTATTAGGTTGATTAGTTATTTAGTTATTCGTTATTGTTTATTCGTAATTCATAATTTGTTTTTTTAACCACGGAGGTCACAGGGTAGGCACAGAGAACACAGAGGGAGGAGAGTTATTTTGTTATTCATAATTCATAATTAGTTATTAGATTATTTGTAATTAACCAATTCCCAATTCATAATTAACTAATTCCTAATTCATAATTAACTATACCTAGTTTAAGCATTTAAAAAAATTGTTAATAACAATTTAATACAAATTACAAATCAATCTCAAATAATTTTATACTTTTAGCACTCCAAAATAAAAAAGGTAAAAATTATGCACGTAGCAATTGCAGGAAATATAGGAGCAGGAAAAACAACATTAACCCGTCTATTGGCAAAACATTACGGGTGGGATACACATTTTGAAGATGTAGAACAAAACCCTTACCTTAACGATTTTTATGACGATATGCAACGTTGGTCGTTTAACTTACAAGTGTATTATTTGAATAGTCGTTTTACACAAATTCAAGATATTAAACAAAGTACCAACAACGTTATTCAAGACCGAACCATATATGAAGACGCCTATATTTTTGCTCCCAACTTGCACTCAATGGGCTTAATGACTACCCGCGATTTTGAAAATTATTTTTCACTTTTCAACCTTTTAGAATCATTTATTTCGGCACCAGATGTTTTAATTTATTTAAAAGCCAGCGTGCCAACTTTGGTTAATCAAATACAAAAAAGAGGCAGAGGATATGAGGAGAGTATCCGCCTAGATTACTTAAAAAGACTTAACGAACGCTATGAAGCGTGGATTTCAACCTACGACAAAGGAAAACTTATTATCATTGACGTTGACAACAATAACTTTATAGAAAACGCTGACGATTTAGGAGAAATCATCAATAAAATAGACGCCGAAATACACGGATTATTTTAGTATTTTTATTTGGGTGTTCGAGCGGGCTATCCACTATATCTCCGCCTGAGGCGGAGGATGTCGTTCCTATCCCTAACACAATCATTTCATGTCAGATATTCCAAAACAATATCATTTAAAACATCAAATTAAAAGATATCCTGTAACCAATAATAAAAGTTTAAAAGCATGGAGTGCTGCAGATGAATTTATGTTGTGGTATATCCAACAAAATAATTTTGTTGAGCATTCAAAAATAATATTTAACGACCATTTTGGATGTTTAACCACTCACTTAGCAAATCAAAATGTATATAGTGTTTATCATTTAAAAAGTCAGCTTACTGCCATTATTAGTAATTTAGAGTTAAATCAGGTAACGTTTAACCAACAAAATTTTACACTCCCTTTACAAATTACAAGTAAAAAGGTAGAGTTAGCTTTAATTAAAATTCCAAAATCGTTAGAATTGTTTGAACTTTATTTGCAACAAATTCACCAATCAATAGCTAATAATGGTATTGTAATTTGTGGATTTATGACCAAACATTTTTCGCCACAATTTATAAAAATTGCCCATCAATATTTTACATCTGTTACTCAAACCAAAGCTTGGAAAAAATCAAGATTAATGGTACTGTCCAACCCAATTCACACCAGCTACTCTAGTCAAATACGACTAATTGAGTCAAAATATGGTGTTTTTAGTCAGTTTAAAGGAGTGTTTTCGTCTAGCCATATAGATTATGCTACTCAATTTTTAATAGAAAATATTGATGTCCCATCTTACACACAAACAGTTTTAGACTTAGCATCAGGAAACGGAATACTTGCTAAAGTGGTTAGTCAAAAAACACCAAAAGCCACTATTCATTTAATAGACGATAATTATTTAGCCGTAGAAAGCTCAAAACTTAATTTGTTGGGTAATCAATTTAATTTTCATCACCACTACAACCTTAGTCAATTTAAAAATAACTATTTTGATTATATCATATCTAACCCACCTTTTCATGTTGAGCACGAAATAGATTTAAATTTACCAGCCAGTTTATTTAAAGACGGTAGTAGAGTGTTAAAACCAAATGGAATTTTTGAATTAGTAGCCAACAGACATTTGAATTATTATCCTATATTAAAGCGGTTATTTAGTCAAGTAGAAGTTAAAGCACAAAACTCAAAATTTATGGTGTATAGATGTGTTAAGTAAAAGTAGATTTTAATTTTTTAACTAATAGAGGAACACCTTCAGTAGCTTTGGCTTTTATAAAAGAATAATTTTTTGGTAAAGATTTTATTTCGTTGGGGTCAATAATATATGTGTGTATGTTAGTTGATGTATGATGAATTAAATTGGCGGCAGGATAAACATTTAATGATGTGCCTACCACAATAAAAATATCAGCCTGTCCTGTTAATTTAATGGCTTTGTCAAGCATAGGAACAGCTTCTCCAAACCATACTACGTGCGGACGCAGTTGTTTGCCATCTTTACCCAAATCACCAAGTTTAATATCTCCTTTTATGTCATAATAATCGGTTGACAATTCAGAGGTTTTGGCTTTTAAAATTTCGCCATGTAAATGCAAAATGTTTTTAGAGCCAGCACGTTCGTGTAAATCGTCAATGTTTTGAGTAATAATATTAACGTCAAAATATTTTTCTAATTCAACCAATGCAAAATGAGCTTTGTTGGGTTGGGCTAAATTGTTTAGTCGCCGCCTTTCGTTGTAAAAATCAAGTACCAACTTAGGGTTTTTAGCCCATGCTTTAGGAGTAGCAACATCTTCAATTTTAAAGCGTTCCCACAGCCCACCAGAATCTCTAAATGTTCCCAATCCACTTTCAGCACTTATGCCAGCACCAGTTAAAACTACAATTTTCATCAGTGTAAAGGTAATTATTATTTTTTATTCGTTATTGGTTATTTGGTTATTCGTTATTCATTATTCATTATTAGTTATTAAGTTATTCGTTATTTGTTATCGTGTCCTTCATTATTTAAAGTTTAATGTTTTTTGTTTAGTGTTTTATTGGTTATTGGT
>CAYQRJ010000254.1:0-4062 GCA_964419855.1 uncultured Crocinitomix sp. | reverse complement strand
CTTACTTTCCAACATACTTTTTAAGTTCTGCCATCATTCCATTAACATCTTTATATCCAATAATTTTACCCAATTTAGTTTCTCTTTTACTAAGTACAACAAAAGACGGGAAACTCATTTGAGAATCAAGTAAACTGACGGCTAATGTATTGTAACCTGCTCTGCCATAAGATTTCCATTCGTAAAGTTTATCTTTATAAGCAATTGGATCTTTAGATTCTGCATTCATCTTAACAGCATAAAAATAAGTGTTCATATATTTAATTATCTCAGGGTTTTGAAACGTAGTGGCGTCCATTTTTTTACACCATCCACACCAATTGGTGTAAATATCTATAAAAATCAATTTCTTTTTCTTTTTATTTCTGTCAATAGCGGTTTCAAAATCAAGCCATTCAATTTTTGTTAGGTCAACTTCTACATCATCAGTTTCACTACTTGTATTACTATTTGTGGAAGTTGTATTTTCTGTTGGAGTAGTTTGATTGTTAGATGAAGATGTAGCATCTTTAGAATGTCCGCATCCATTTACAACTAATACCAAAAAAATTATGCCGATTATAGTTTTCATATTTTTAAAGATTATTTAAAGTAAAATTTAATAATTTATTAAACAAGTGTAGTCGAGTGTATCCTCCATAAATACCATGATTTTTATTGGTGTAAATCATCATATCAAAATCAATATTTTTATCAACCATGGCTTTTGTCATTTCCAATGTATTTTGTAAGTGTACATTATCATCACCACTGCCGTGAACAATTAAGTATTTTCCTTTTATTTTGTCAACGTGATTAATGGGAGAATTGTCATCATACCCATTTGGGTTTTCTTGAGGTGTGCGCATAAATCTCTCGGTATAAATGTTATCGTACCAACGCCAATTGGTAACAGGTGCAACTGAAATGCCCATTTTAAAAACATCTGCTCCTTTTGAAATACATAAAGCTGCCATATAACCACCATACGACCATCCTTGAACGCCAATTCTATTTTTATCCACAAAATCCCATTGAGCTACTTGTTTGGCTACTGCTATCATATCCTCAGTTTCTAATTTACCTAATTGCAAATAAGTTGATTTTTTAAATTTAGCCCCTCTAAACATAGTCCCTCTGGTATCTACACTTATTACAATGTAACCATGTTGAGCCAATAATTGATGATACAAATAATTTCTACCATCCCAACTGTCCACTACTGTATTATGACCAGGTCCATTATAAATATTAAAGTAAACTGGATATTTTTTTGAAGGGTCAAAATTTGGTGGCTTTATCATCCACGCATTTAAGTCATATTCTGCACCTTTAATGGTTAAAAATTCTTTTTTTGAAAGATTATATTCTTTTAACTTATTGATTAATGAGTGGTTATCTTTTAGCACTTCTAATTGCTTACCTTTTGCATTATTAACCGTAATTAAATAGGGTCTGTTAGCATTGGTGTAATAATTAATAAAGTACTTCATCCCAGTAGAAAAACTCGCTTCATTGTTGCCTTTAAGAGTAGATAATTTTAGTGTTTTTTTACCATTCAAATCGGTAACGTAAATAGATTTATAAATGGCACCTTCCTGAGCAGATGTATAATATACCAAACCCTTGTCTTCATTTACACCATTTAATTCAACCACATCCCATTTTCCTTTAGTTAATTGAGTTTCTTTGCCATCAAATCCAATTTTGTAAATGTGTCTGTACCCATCTTTTTCTGATGTTCTTAAAAAGGATTTTCCATCTTTTAAAAATATTAAATCATTATCTACCTCTACATAGGTATCTGATTGGTCGGTGTAAATAACATTTGTATTTTTAGGAGCTTTTTTAGATTCATCAACTAAAATATAATCTAATTTATTTTGATGTCTATTCATTCCAAGCACGCACAGTTGATTGCCATTTGTCCATTTCATTCTTGGAAAATATTCATAAACAGAAGTGGTTTTTATTACTGGAACATCATCTCCTTTTTCAATATTATAAATATAAATTGCAATTTTAGAGTTTGCTTCTCCTGCTTTTGGGTATTTAAAAGTGTAGGGAGATGGATAAGTTTTTCCGTAATAATAATCCATAGTATATTCAGGAACTTCTTTTTCATTAAACTGATAAAAAGCTATTTTTTTACTATTTGGAGACCAGTAAAACCCTTTGGTTATTTCAAATTCTTCTTCATACACCCAATCTGTTCCACCATTAATAATTTCATTTTTTTTGCCATTATTGGTTACTGCAATCATTTCATTTTTTTCTAAATCTTTAAAGTATAAATTATTATCCATTACAAACCCTACCTTAGTACCGTCAGGAGAAAAATCGGCTAATTGTTGAGGGGTTTCTTTATCAATTAACTTGCTTACTTTTTTTGAAGCAATATCTACAATATAATAATGTGCGGTAAAACTTCTACGGTAAATATAATTGATATTTGTAGCAATTAATAATTTGGTTTCGTCTGCATTAAAAAAGTAATCCTCAATGTTTAAAGGTTCTTTATTGTAAGTTAATTCAGTTCCGTCAATAATAGTGGCTACGGGCTTTCCAAATTTTTTATACGAATATTTTACTATTTTATTATTTTCAAGAGCAGTAAAATGTTCGCCATCATTCATAGAATTGACTGAATAAACATACTCGGTAGAGAACTCTCTACTTGCCCAAATTAATTGATTGGTTAGTTTTTTTTGAGCAACCATTTGAACTGTTGCAAAAATAAATAAGGTGAGTAATACTTTTTTTATCATTATTTCGTTTTTAAATTTTGTACGAATATATCAATTTTTTTGCCACAATAATTAAAATTAGTATCAGATTAGATAAAAATACGTACCTTGTAAGCCGAATTTTTTTATTAAAATAAAAACTTAACATAAATAATATGGATAAATTAAGAAACTGGAACGAAATAAGAACGAACGATAGCTGGGCAATTTTTAAAATAATGGCCGAATTTGTTGAAGGATATGAAAAAATGGCAAGAATTGGACCTTGTGTGTCTGTTTTTGGCTCTGCCCGTACAAAACCAGAAAACCCTTACTACCAAGCTGCTGAAAAAACAGCCAGATTATTAGTAGAATCTGGTTACGGTGTAATTACTGGTGGAGGACCTGGTATTATGGAAGCAGGAAATAAAGGAGCGGATGAAGCAGGAGGGAAATCGGTAGGATTAAACATTGTTTTACCATTTGAGCAATCAGGTAATCAATACGTTAATCATCCTGTAGATTTTGATTACTTTTTTGTACGTAAGGTGATGTTTGTAAAATACACACAAGCTTTAATTACTTTTCCGGGTGGTTTTGGAACTTTAGATGAATTGTTTGAGGTGTTAACCCTTATTCAAACTAAAAAAATATCACGCAAACCAGTTATTTTGTTTGGAAGTAAGTACTGGACTGGTATGAAAGAATGGATAAAAAATAGTATGCTTGATGATGAACATAACATTAGCCCTGAGGATTTAGATTTAATTCCTATTACTGATAGTCCTGAGGAAGCCATTCAAATTATTAATGACTTTTACAAAAATCATCCTCTACAACCGAGTTTTTAAATTAGAATTGACTACAACTTTAAAAACCATTTCATTTATTTGAAATGGTTTTTTTTATTATACGAAAATTGTTGTTCTTATTTATCAGATAAAACAAAAATATCTTCATCATTTTTTTTAAAAAAATATTTTTCTCTTGCAAACTTTTCTAAGGATTTAGTATTTTCAAGTTCGCTCAACGCTACTTTTAAATCTGCAATTTCTTTTTTCTTTTGCGATATTTCGGTGGTTAATTGTTTTACTCTTTGTTTACGTTTGTTTAAAGAAACAACATCCGTATCGTGTAACAACAAAATGTAAAACACCAACACCATTGTTGATATAAAATACTTATTTTTAACTATAGAATAAAATTGTTTCACAATTACAAAAATAGATGTATGAAGTAATGTTTTGAAATGTTTTTTTTATAATTATTAACATTAAAATGTTTTTATATTCCCTAAATTCAACTATAAAATGCTACAACTAAAAGGAGCATTTTAAAAATTGGCTCACAGATTACA
>CAYQRJ010000253.1:1408-4097 GCA_964419855.1 uncultured Crocinitomix sp. | reverse complement strand
ACATCAACAATCCTCATCCCATCTACTGCTGCTGATACTATTCCACCTGCATATCCTGCTCCTTCTGCACTTGGGTATAAATTTTTAATTTCAATATGCTCTAATGTTATTTTATCTCTAGGGATTTTAATTGGAGATGATGTTCTGGATTCGGGAGCGTGAAGTATGGCATCATTGGTTAAAAATCCGTTCATTTTTTTACCAAAATCTAAAAACGCTTGCTTTAATTTTGAGGTGATAAAATTGGGTAATACTTGATTTAGATTAACAGATACTATACCTGGTTGGTAGGATGATTTAGGCAAGTCTATTGATTTTTTGTTATTAATAAAATCCATTAATCTTTGTGCGGGCACTTGTTGAGTTTTACCTGCCGCTTGCCAACATTTTTTTTCTACTTCTTTTTGAAAATCCAATGCTACAAAGGGGTTATTTTTAGTGTAATTGGGAAGTTTTTCAGGTATAATTTGAGCTACAATACCAGAATTGGCAAATTGATTATTTCGTTTTGAAGGACTCCAACCATTTGTTACCACCTCATTTTGATTAGTAGCACAAGGGGCTACAATTCCTCCAGGACACATGCAAAAAGAAAATACACCTGTTTCCTCAACTTGAGTAACTAAAGCGTAAGAAGCTGGTGGTAAAAACTCATTGTTTTCTAATCCGTGATACTGAATTTTATCTATAAGATGTTGTTGATGTTCAATTCTTACACCCAAAGCAAAAGGTTTGGCTTCAATTTTAATTCCCCTATCGTTTAATAAATAATAAATGTCTCTTGCAGAATGACCAGTTGCTAAAATTAGGTGTTGAATGGGTTTAATTTCGGAATGGTTAATTTCAATGGCTTTTAATTGATTTTTTTCAACAATAAAATCGGTTAATTTAGATTGGAAATGTATTTCACCTCCGTTATTAATAATGGCTTGTCTAATATTTTGAATTATTTTAGGTAGTTTATTTGTTCCTATGTGAGGATGAGCCTCAACCAAAATATTTTTATCAGCTCCAAAATGCACTAACCATTCCAATACTTTTTTAACATTACCTCTTTTTTTAGAACGAGTGTAAAGTTTACCGTCTGAAAAAGTGCCTGCCCCACCCTCACCAAAGCAATAATTTGAATCTTCATCAACTATCATTTGTTTGTGTATAGCGGCTAAATCTCGCCTTCTAGCTCTAACGTCTTTTCCTCTTTCGTAAATTATAGGTTTTAAACCTTTTTCAATACAATTTAAAGCCGCAAACAAACCAGCAGGACCTGCACCAATAATGGTTACTGTTTTAGATGAATTAATAATTTTTGGATTAAAAAAAGTTGTTTTTTCTTGATAATCCTCATCAATGTAAACATCTACCCTTAAATTATAAACTATATTTTTTTTACGGGCATCTAAAGATTTTTTTCTCCATTCAATATGGTTAATGTTTTCATCATTAAATTCTTTTTTAACAAGAGATGCAATGTAATTTTCATCTTTTATTTTATTAAACGGAATTCTTAAATCTATTGTTTTAACCATACAAATACAAATATAGATGAAATAAAAGTTTAAAATTTAAAAAAAAGTATCTATTTTTGCACAAAAAATTTAAACATGTCAATAGCAGATTATTTTCAAACAGGAGAAAGAAAACAAGATTTAGGTCATTTTAGAAACTTAGTATTAATTGCTAATGTAGATGGAAAATTAGACGACCATGAAATTTTGTTACTTTTTAAAATAGGACATCAAATTGGATTAACCAATACACAAATTGGAGAGATTATGGATAATCCTGATCATTATGCTGTTATTCCTCCCTTATCAAAAGATGAAAGAATGGAAATGATGATTGACATGATTAGAATGATGTTGGCTGATGGTGAAGTTGAAGAAAATGAGGAGAGATTATTAAGACGTTATGCAGTTCAAATAGGTTATAAATCTATTGATGATGTGGATGTTGAGAGCATTATTGCCTTAATTGCAAGGGGAGAAGATAACGACACCATCATTTCAGAATTAAATTAGCCTAAAATTTCTTTAATTTTTTGAGGGGTTACTGGTTTTTCAATATACCCTTTTATTTGTGGAAATCGAGTAGCTTTTTCGGTATCCGATTTTAATTTGCTAGAGGTTAAAACAATGACGTCTAAAAAATCTAGGTCATCAATTTCTTCTTCAATTTCTTCAAGCATTTCAAACCCTGAATAATCGGGCATATTTAAGTCTAAAAATAGAATTACCCGTTGATATTCATTAAATTGATTATTTAAAAAATCTGCTAATAATTCTTTACTTTTTTCGTAAGATTTTAAATCAAAATCTGGAAATACCTCACCAATTACATCTTCATTATAGAACAATGTTGTTGGGTTATCATCTACTAATAATATTAAGTTTTTCATTTACATTATTTTTTTAGGGAAACTAATTTTTATACTAGTTCCTTTATTTAAAGCACTATTTATTTTAATCTTTCCTTTGTGTTTATCTACTATTTTTTTAACTAAAAACAATCCTACACCGTAACCTTTTGTTGCACCAGAATCATTAAACAAATTATACAGTTTTGTAGATTGATCTTTTAAATCAATACCAATTCCGTTATCTTTAACTTCTAAAAATACTTCATCAGGTAAACAAGCAACAGTCACTTTAATTTTTGCAGGTAAATTGGGTTTAGAATATTTTATTGAATT
>CAYQRJ010000253.1:0-1308 GCA_964419855.1 uncultured Crocinitomix sp. | reverse complement strand
AATCCGTGATTAAAAGTGTCTAAAAAATTATTTTTTTCAATTAGTTGTTGGTTTAATCTTGTATAGTCTCTTGATGCTATTTCTTCTGCACGTTGATAAAATTCTCTATCCTCAATATTAAAAATATAAGCATCATTTACTAGATTAATGAAATTTAATAGTCTATCATTATCTACTTGATCAATTGACAAGCCTATTGTTTTTTTTAATTGCCTTTTTAGCAAACGGGTTATAGGGTGATTAGTTTTAATCATTTTATTTTTCACTTAATGCTGTAATGGTCATAGTTTGATTATGAAGAGAACAACTCATAGCACCTTTTACAGGCGAAAACTCAGAATAAGAATAAAACCCACATAGGGTTGTTTTCTCTCCAAACACCTCTTTTATTTCTTCTATTTCTTCATCAATTAATTGGTTTAAAGCTATCGCTCTAGCTACACAGCTTACCAATATAGCTAATTGTGGTTTTTCATTGTCGGCGGTTAATACATCAAAGGCAGATTCACCAGCTCCATCTATTAATTTTGTATGATTGGCTCGCATTAATTTTACAGTTTGCCCTTTCTCAATATTTCCGTAAAGAATAATTGCTTTCTCTTTTTCATTAATATCTTGAATTCCTCTAACAACAAACTCTTTTGTTTCATCATCAATAATGGCAAATGGAAATAATAAACCTGATCCAGGTAAATCTTTAGCTTTTGGCCCTAAATACTCTTTATACAAATCTAAAACTGATTGGTTATCTATTTCGTACAAAAAATTATTTTTTGCTTTTGTTACTTTTCTTGGTGGTCCAAAAGGTAACCAACCTCCTTTAGAACCATGAGAAACTTTTAAGTGCTTACTATATAAACCAATGGTTACAATTTTATTTTCATCAATATTACCATCAATACCTAACAATGTTTTTTCAAATAAAGTTCCATCTCCAGCTACACCTCCTGATACTAAAACTTTATGATTAAATCCTTGATTAATACCATCAATAAAATTTCCAGCATTAATGCCATGTGCCGTAAACACCAATAATAATGCTAAATTGTTGGTATCATAATCTTTAGTAATGTTTTGTCCTAAACTAAACTCATCATCACAATTAGAACAATAATCATTTACTACAACATCAGTTTTTTCAAATTCTATACAAGTTGTAATTAAATCATCAAAAGACACTTTTGAGTCTAGTATATTTCCAGCTGTACTAATTGTAACAATAGGTGCATTTAAACCTTCATTTTTTAATGTTTGTATGGCTTTTTTGCCATCAGTTTCAATTTTTTTTCTAGCACCAAATAGCAAACA
>CAYQRJ010000252.1:0-4100 GCA_964419855.1 uncultured Crocinitomix sp. | reverse complement strand
ATGTTTTGGGGAGGATTAGTTTTTATCCTACTTTTAATATTATTAGCAAAATTTGCGTGGAAACCAATGTTAACTGCTGTTAAAGACAGAGAAAAAAGCATTGCAGAATCTCTTGAATTGGCTGATAAGACAAAACATGAAATGCAACAATTACAAGCTCAAAACGAGAAATTGTTGAAAGAGGCAAGAGTTGAACGTGATAACATTATTAAAGAGGCAAATGAGGTGTCTAAAAAATTAGTGGCAGAAGCGAAAGAAAATGCTAAAAAAGAAGCCAATAAAATTTTAGAAGATGCACAAAAAGAAATTGTGAATGAAAAAAATCAGGCCATGTCTGAAATTAAAACTCACGTTGCGGCTTTATCTTTAGAAATTGCTGAAAAAATTGTTAAAGGTGAGTTGTCATCAGATGATAAACAAAAAACTTTAGCTAGCCAGTTGGCAGAGGATATCAATTTAAACTAAAAGTAAGATGAAAGGAACTATTGTTGCATCACGTTACGCTAAATCTTTATTAGAATTATCTGTTGAAAAAAACAACCTAGATACAATTAATAAAGATATGGTTCAACTTTCTGATATTTGTAAAGAATCCAAAGACTTGGTTAATTTATTAAATAACCCAGTGGTAAATTCAGATAAAAAAAATGATGTTTTTGATAAGTTGTTTAAAGGGAAAATTGACGAACTATCTTTGTCATTTATCCATTTAATTACTAGAAAAAATAGAGAAGACTTATTACCTGGAATTGCTGAAAGTTTTACTAACCTTTATAAAAAACACAAGCATATTTTAGATGTTGAATTAATTTCTGCTACTCAACTTGAAGAAACGGTAAAATCTAAAATTATTGAGAAGGTAAAATCTAAATATGATGGATTTACTATCAATTTAATTGAAAAAATTGACCCATCTTTAATAGGAGGATTTATTGTTAAAATTGAAGACAAGCAAATAGATACGTCTATAGCTAGTCAAATAACTAATTTAAAAAATATTCTTTTAAATTAATGAGATTTGTATTTGTACTCATATCGTTATTTGTGTTTTCTAGCATTACTTTGGCTCAAAATTCTAAAGTAAAGTTTAAAAAAGGAATTGTTTATGTTGATGACAAACAATTTTGTGAGTATGAAAATATTGGCGACATTAATAGGGTGTCGTACAAATTAAACGGTAAAGAGTTTATGTATTTACATTATGAAGGTGTACTTACAGGAAAATATGACTCAAATGGAAAGGAAATAGAGAAACGTTATGTTGTTGTTCATTTCACTACTACCGACATAAAACCTTTTGAATCGAGCTTAACAAGAAAAACAATTATAAGACAACTTATTTCAAATAAAGTTGTTGAAAATGGGAAGTTTAATCCCGAACAGGCCAAGTTGTTTGCCCAAAAATTTTCTGAAAATATTTCGGGAAAATATAAAAAAACAACAATTGAAATAAATATAAATGATTAACTAATATATTAGAAAAATGGCTAATATCAAACCTGCAGAAGTAACAGCAATCTTGAGAGAAGAACTTTCGGGAGTAAAAACTGAAGCTGAATTAGAAGAAGTAGGTACCGTACTACAAGTTGGTGACGGTATTGCAATTATTTACGGATTGAACGGAGTTCAGTACGGTGAAATGGTTGAATTTAAAGGAGGATTAAGAGGAATTGCGCTTAACCTTGAAGAAGACAACGTTGGGGTTGTTTTATTAGGTAAATCTGACAACATTGTTGAAGGAGATACAGTAAAAAGACTTCAAATTATTGCCTCATTACAAGTTGGTGAAGGTATTGTTGGTCGTGTAGTAGATACTTTAGGAAATCCTATTGATGGAAAAGGTCCTATTGAAGGAAAAACCTATGAAATGCCACTAGAGCGTAAAGCACCTGGTGTAATTTTCCGTCAGCCTGTTACAGAACCTTTACAAACTGGTATTAAAGCGATTGACTCTATGATTCCAGTAGGGAGAGGTCAACGTGAGTTAATTATTGGAGATAGACAAACAGGTAAAACTACTGTTGCTATTGATACCATCATTAATCAAAAAGAGTTTTACGATAAAGGAGAACCTGTTTATTGTATTTATGTGGCGATTGGTCAAAAAGGATCTACTGTGGCAGGTATAGTTGATAAATTAGAAAAAGCTGGTGCAATGGCTTATACTACTATTGTTGCCGCCAACGCTGCTGACCCTGCTCCAATGCAATTTTATGCTCCTTTTGCTGGGGCTGCTATTGGTGAGTATTTCAGAGATACAGGGCGTCCAGGATTAATCGTTTATGATGATTTATCTAAACAAGCTGTAGCTTACCGTGAGGTGTCTTTATTATTAAGAAGACCTCCAGGACGTGAAGCTTACCCAGGTGATGTATTTTACTTGCACTCAAGATTGTTAGAAAGAGCCGCTAAAGTGATTGCTGATGATAACATTGCAAAAGAAATGAATGATGTGCCAGAATCAATTAAAGATTTAGTAAAAGGTGGTGGTTCATTAACAGCATTACCAATTATTGAAACCCAAGCAGGTGATGTATCTGCCTATATTCCAACTAACGTAATTTCTATTACTGATGGACAAATTTTCTTAGAGTCTAATTTGTTTAACTCTGGTGTTCGTCCTGCAATTAACGTTGGTATCTCGGTATCTCGTGTTGGTGGTTCGGCTCAAATTAAATCAATGAAAAAAGTGGCAGGTACTTTAAAATTAGACCAAGCACAATATAGAGAGTTAGAAGCATTTGCTAAATTTGGTTCTGATTTAGATGCTGCCACTAAAGCTGTACTTGATAAAGGTGCTAGAAACGTAGAGATATTAAAACAACCTGAAGGAAGTCCTTATGCAGTTCAAGATCAAATTGCAATTATTTATGCTGGTACTAAAGGGTTAATCTCTAATGTGCCTTTAGATAAAGTAAAAGAGTTTGAAAAAGAATTGTTAATGATTTTAAATTCATCTCATAAAGATGTTATGGATCAATTGGCAAAAGGTAAATATACTGATGCTGAAACTTCTGTATTGACTAAAGTAATTACAGATTTAGCAGCTAAATATTAAAATAATTAAAAGCTGAGTTATTTTTATAACTCAGCTTTTAACAGTTACAATATTTACATAAGTTTTACAACTAAGTAACTATTTAACTAAATAACTGTTGAAAACAAATGGCAAACTTAAAAGAAATTAGAAATAGAATTGCATCTGTATCATCTACAATGCAAATTACTTCTGCAATGAAAATGGTATCTGCCGCTAAATTAAAGCGAGCACAAGATGCTATTACTCAAATGCGACCTTATGCTGAAAAATTACAAGAAATTCTTTCTAATTTAACAGCATCTCTTGATACATCTGAAAATGTTTATTCTCAAGAAAGAGAAATAAATAATGTATTAATTGTTGTTGTTACTTCTAATAGAGGTTTATGCGGTGGTTTTAACAACTACGTCATAAAAGAAGCTTTAAGATTAGCCAATCAAGATTTCAAAGGTAAAACGGTATCTGTATTGCCAATTGGTAAAAAAGCTACTGATGCGTTTAAAAAGACTGAATATAATGTTAAAGGTTCTTTTTTACCTTCGCATACTGATGAAATTTGGAACGATTTGAATTTTTCTAACTCCAACGAAATGGCTCAAAAAATTATGGATGCCTATACTAATGGATTTTTAGATAAAGTAGTTGTGGTTTATAATACATTTAAAAATGTAGCAACTCAAATTGTAACTACTGAACAATTTTTACCAATTGTTCAAACTGAATCTGAAGCTGGTACAACCAACAACGATTATATTTTTGAACCATCAAAAAAAGAAATTGTTACCGAATTAATTCCTAAGTCTTTAAAAACTCAATTTTATAAGTTTTTATTAGAATCTCACGCAGGTGAACATGGTGCAAGAATGACAGCTATGCACAAAGCAACCGATAACGCTACAGAGTTAAATAAAGCCTTAAAATTAGAATATAATAAAGCTCGACAAGCAGCTATTACTAACGAAATTTTAGAAATAGTTGGTGGAGCGGAAGCTTTAAATGGGTAAGATTACATATAGATGATTTTATTAAAAAGCCGTTATGTTTTATAATGGCTTTTTTT
>CAYQRJ010000251.1:0-4124 GCA_964419855.1 uncultured Crocinitomix sp. | reverse complement strand
CTTCTTGTGGATTATTCATATTATGATTTATTTTAATAAATATTGTTTAAATATATCATTAATTTTTAAAATATTGACTTTTTTTTATGAAAATTTAGTCAAGATGTCATCAATTAAGAAAAATAATCAATGATGAAAGAAAGATTAAAAATAACCAAACCTTGTTTTGAAAATTGGAATGAATTTACCCCAACTCAGCAAGGCGCTTTTTGTAGTAAATGTCAAATTAATGTTAAAGACTTTACCAATATGTCTAATCAAGATATAAAAACATATTTAGATGAAAACAGGGGGAAACATTTGTGTGGCAGATTTGATGAATCACAAATCAATAATTTTAATAATGATTTTTATTTATGGCAAACAGGTACTTTGCCCTCACATCAATCTAAATTTATTTTTGTGTTATTGGTTGTTTTTGGAATGACACTTTTTTCCTGTTCTACCCCCTCTCAGCAGAGTCATATAGAGAGTTTAGCCAAAATAGTTAATACAGATTTACTGAGCCAACAAGTTGTAGAAGAAAAACCTCAAATTGATTCGAGTTTAGTTGTTGATTTGCCTCCTACAAAACAAAATAAAGCCAATTTGTATGATTTACCAATTATAGATAAAGATGGGGCAATGTGTGGCGGTACAGTATCAGACACACTAAAAAATAACCAAAACAAATCAAAAGCAGAGCGTAAAATTATACCTGATATGTTTAAAGTTTATTCTAAAAAAGTTATGGGAATGATGGTTTATACTAATCCAGAGGGTAAGGTTGCAGAAGTTGAAAAAGATACAGTAAAACCAAAATCCGAAATGATGGCTGATAATGAGTTAGTAACTAACGTTTTTCCTAATCCAACAACAGGGGTTTCTACACTTGAAATTAATGTAGAGAAAGAGGGGTTTTATCACATCAATATAACCAATTTGAATGGTGAAATATTACAAACGTTATACAGTGGTAATTATCAAAAAGGGCAATACCGCTTAAATATTGATTTATTTGATTTTCCAAATGGTTTGTATTTACTGAGTGTGCAAACCTCAACTCAACATCAAACTTTAAAAATTGTTAAGCAAAATTAATTGTCGTTAATTAGACAAAAAATGTATCTTTTTAAGGATTAAATTCGTAAAGCAAAGCAAATAACTATCTTTGCAAAGTGAAAATTAAATTACCTACTCAAAATACACCCCGTTGGTTAATATTTACAATGGATATTTTAATAGCAATTACTGCTTTGGTATTTGCTTATTTTGTTAGGTTTGATACTACCAGTATTCCATTTAGTCAGGAGTTAGAGGGGTTTAAAAAAGGGTTGCCATTTTTTATTATAATTAGAGGAGGAAGTTTTTATTTATTTGGTATTTACAAAGGCATTATTCGTCACACTAGTTTTGAGGATATGAAACGGGTGTTTTTGTCTGCAACTTTCGGAACTCTCTTTTTGTTTTTGGTGTCTTTTATAAAAAATTATTATTTCAATAGTACTTTTTTATTTCCAACGGGTGTAATTTTTGCCGAATATTTTATTTGTATTTTTTTATTGATTGTTGTTAGAATTGCCGTAAAATTAATTTACGTTGAAGGTTTAAAAGATAACAAAAAAATGATTCCAACCGTAATTTACGGGGCAGGGATTTATGGTTTAATTACTAAGCATACATTGGATAAAGATACTAGATTAAATTCTAATGTTATTTGTTTTATAGATGATGATAAAAAATTATCGAAAAACCGCTTAGAAGGATTGAGGATTGGAAATACATCTAATTTAGAAAAAATCATTAAAAAACAAGGTATTAAACGCTTAATTGTTGCTATTAAAAACCCTAATAACATCAATAAGCGTAAAGTGATTGACATCTGTTTAGCCAATGGCGTTGAAGTGTTAAATGTTCCTGACCCCAAACAATGGGTTGATGGTACTTTCTCATCAAAACAAATTAAGCCTATTAAAATTGAACAACTTTTAGGACGAGAGCCTATACAATTAGACAAAGATTTGTTAGATGAGGAATTTAGAAACAAAATTATTTTAGTTACAGGAGCAGCAGGAAGTATTGGTAGCGAAATTGTAAGGCAATTAACCCACTATCAGCCTAAAAAAATTATTATGCTCGACCAAGGTGAATCTCCTTTGTATGATTTGCAAATGGAATTAAAAGAAAAAGAAAAATTGTATTTTACAGAAACCGTTATTGGTGACATTAGAAACCTTAAACGATTAGAAAAAATATTTAAAACTTTTAAACCTCAAATTATTTTCCATGCTGCCGCCTACAAACACGTGCCTTTAATGGAGGATAATCCTTCAGAGGCCATTTTAACCAATGTGCAAGGGTCTAAACATTTAGTTGATTTAGCCGATAAATATGATGTTGAAAAATTTGTACAAGTCTCTACCGATAAAGCAGTTAATCCAACCAATGTAATGGGGTGTTCAAAACGTATTGCCGAAATTTATGCCCAATCAATGAACAAAAAATCTAAAACCAAGTTTATTACAACTAGATTTGGTAATGTGTTGGGTAGTAATGGGTCGGTTATTCCATTGTTTAAACGTCAAATTGAGGCAGGTGGTCCCATAACTGTTACTGATAAAAACATTACTCGCTTTTTTATGACCATTCCAGAGGCGTGCCAATTGGTGTTAGAGGCAGGTTTAATGGGTGAGGGTGGAGAAATTTTTGTGTTTGATATGGGCGAGAGTGTTAAAATTTATGACTTAGCTCTTAAAATGATTAAATTGTCGGGGTTAGAGGTAGATAAAGATATTAAAATTAAAATTACTGGATTAAGACCAGGTGAAAAATTATATGAGGAATTATTGGCTAATGAAGAAAATACCTTGCCAACTCATCACCCTCAAATTTTAAAGGCAAAAGTAAGAACTTATAATTTTGAAACCATTACTAATGATATTGATGAGCTAACTAAAATGTTTAATAATCAAATTAATGATGACATAGTGGTTAAAATGAAACAAATAGTACCTGAATTTATCTCAAACAACTCAGAATTTTCTAAACTAGATAAAAATAAATGATATCAACACCAATTCAAATCAGATTTTCGGACTGTGATATGTTACAACATGTTAACAATGCAGTATATTTACAATATTTTGAAACGTCAAGAATAAAATTTTTTAAATCTGAAATTCCAACTTGGGATTGGAAGAAAAAAGGAATTATTCTGTTAAAAAATGTAGTAGAATACAAACTGCCTTTATTACTTACAGATGAATGTGTGGTTGAAGTAAATTGTATTCATATCGGAAGTAAAAGTTTTACACTTAGTTATCATCTAAAAGTAGGTGATGTTTTAAAATCTTATGGCGAATCTATTTTGGTGTGTTTTGATTTTTATGACAATAAAACCATTGAATTGCCAGATGATTTAAAATCAGTTTTAAACAAGCATTTTATTGAAAATAATTAGTGTTAGATGTCGTAAACATAGCTGTTTTAATCATTTTTGGATTAAGTATGGGGTTTATATTTATGTATAGCTTAATACAACTTAATTTAATTATTAACTATGTTAAAAGCAAAAAAAAACCTTTAAATTCTAATCTAAAACTTGAAAATTACCCCATAGTTACTGTACAACTTCCTATTTATAATGAGTTATATGTAGTGGAGCGACTAATTGATAAAATTTGCGAATTTGATTATCCTAAAGATAAATTAGAAATTCAAATACTTGACGATTCAACAGATGAAACAGTTGATATTATAGCAAAAAAAGTTAAATACTATCAAAGTTTAGGATTTGACATTCAGCATATTCAAAGACCAAAAAGGGTAGGGTATAAAGCAGGAGCGCTAAAGTATGGTACTCAATTTTGTAAAGGAGAATTTATTGCCATTTTTGATGCTGATTTTTTACCAAAGTCTGATTTTTTATTAAAAACATTACCCCATTTTACAAATAAAAACATAGGGGTGGTTCAAACCCGTTGGGGCTTTACAAATGCTAATTATTCGGCTTTAACTTGCTTGCAAAGTTTTGGATTAGATGCGCATTTTAGTATTGAACAAGTAGGTAGAAATTATTCCAATCATTTTATTAATTTTAATGGTACGGCTGGTGTGTGGCGAAAAGAGTGTATTGCAGATGCTGG
>CAYQRJ010000250.1:0-4133 GCA_964419855.1 uncultured Crocinitomix sp. | reverse complement strand
CTAAATAAAATCAAGACTTTAGTTATTATTTCAAAAAACGTTTAGGACGGGATTGCTTTTAAATCATAATTACATTTCAAAAGATTCCATAAATTTAGTAGTAAAGTCACCTTCTCTAAATTTTTTGTCTTTCATTAATTTTTGATGAAATGGAATGGTTGTTTTTATACCATCAATAAAATATTCTTCTAAAGCTCTTTCCATTTTTCTAATGGCTTCTTCACGGGTTTGAGCTACAGTTATTAATTTAGAAATCATTGAATCATAATAAGGAGGAATAACATATCCAGCATAACAATGTGTATCAATTCTAACTCCATGACCTCCAGGTTGATGATATTCAGTTATCTTTCCTGGTGAGGGTCTAAAGTCATTATATGGGTCCTCAGCATTAATTCTACATTGAATAGCATGCATTTGAGGAAAATAAGCTTCTTTACTAATTTTATCTCCAGCTGCTAATTTTATCTGTTCTTTAATTAAATCAAAATTAATCACTTCTTCAGTAATGGTGTGTTCAACTTGAATACGTGTATTCATTTCCATAAAGTAGAAATCTCTATTTTTATCCACCAAAAATTCAACTGTACCTACCCCTTCATATTTAACAGCTTTTGCTGCAGCTACTGCCGCTTTCCCCATTTTTTCTCTTAACTTTTGAGTCATAAATGGTGATGGGGTTTCTTCAACTAATTTTTGATGACGTCTTTGAATAGAACAATCTCTTTCGGATAAATGACAAGCATTTCCATATTTATCACCAGCAATTTGAATTTCGATATGGCGTGGTTCTTCAATGAATTTTTCCATATACATTCCGTCATTACCAAATGCAGCTTTAGATTCTTGACGGGCTGAATTCCAATGTTCTTCCATTTCGTCTTCAGACCAAACTACCCTCATTCCTTTACCACCACCACCAGCAGTAGCTTTAATCATTACTGGATATTTAATTTTTTTAGCCGTTTTTTTGGCATCAGCTAAATCTTTTAACAGACCTTTAGAGCCTGGAATACAAGGTACGCCAGCTGCAATCATAGTGGCTTTAGCAGAAGCTTTATCGCCCATCCCTTCAATCATTTCGGGAGATGCTCCTATAAATTTAATCCCATTTTCTTCACAAATTCTAGAAAATTTAGCATTTTCGGATAAAAACCCGTAACCTGGATGAATGGCATCTGCATTTGTAATTTCGGCAGCAGCAATTACTTTAGCCATATCTAAATATGATTCGGAAGATGGAGGAGGTCCAATACACACGGCTTCATCAGCAAATCTTACATGTAAAGATTCTTTGTCGGCAGTAGAATAAATAGCTACTGTTTTAATCCCCATTTCTTTACAAGTTCTAATTACACGTAGTGCTATTTCACCACGATTAGCTATTAATATTTTTTTAAACATAAATCTAACTTTTTAATCAATACTCTAACTGTTAAATACAGTTATTACTTTTAATATATAAATTGATTTATATTTATGATGGGTCAACCAAAAACAACGGTTGGTCATATTCAACTGGAGTTTGGTCATCCACTAAAATTTTAACTATTTTGCCTGAGATTTCAGATTCAATTTCGTTAAATAATTTCATAGCTTCAATAATACAAATAACATCTCCTGTATTTATAGAGTCACCAACATTTACAAATACATCTTTATCAGGAGAAGGTCTTCTGTAAAACGTCCCAATCATAGGAGATTTAATAGTTACATACTTTGAATCATCTTCAGTTGCTGATACACTTGCATTATCATTAGCAACAACTTCTGTTGCAACAGGTGTTTGAACAACTTGTTGAGGTTGCGCTTGCACCATATTTACAGGTGCTTGTACCATAACTTGTTCAACTGGATTATCTGTTTTAATGGTGATTCTAAAATCACCTTGTTCCATACTTACTTCAGATACACCTGATTTAGAAACAAATTTGATTAAGTTTTGAATTTCTTTTAAATCCATAATATTTTTATTTTGAGTTTATTATTATTTTTTTGTATCATAAGCCCATTTTATGTAGGTTGCTCCCCAAGTAAAGCCGCCACCAAATGATGCTAATACAATGTTATCTCCTTTTTTTAATTTATCTTCCCATTCCCACAAACATAATGGAATTGTTCCAGAAGTTGTGTTGCCGTATTTTTGGATGTTAATCATTACTTTATCTTTATCTAACCCCATTCTTCTTGCTGTGGCATCAATAATTCTTAAGTTAGCTTGATGAGGGACTAAATACGCCACGTCATCACTTGTTAAATGATTTCGTTCCATAATTTCAACAGAAACATCTGCCATATTTCTAACCGCATGTTTAAAAACCGTTTGCCCGTCTTGATACACATACATACCATCAGTTTCAACATTTTCTTTAGTTATAGGTTCTTTAGACCCTCCAATTTTTTGAACTAAATAATGTCTTCCATCTCCATCAACTTTAGAAATTGAATCTTGAATACCATATCCTTCTGTATCAGGTTCTAAAAGAACACCTCCAGCACCATCTCCAAAAATAATACATGTAGCTCTGTCTTTATAATTAATGATACTTGACATCACATCACCACCAATAACAATTACTTTTTTGGCACTTCCATTTTCAATAAATTGCCTTCCTGTTTCAAGGGTAAATAAAAAACCAGAACAAGCGGCACTTACATCAAAACCCCAAGCGTTTTTAGCACCAACTTTGTCACAAATTACATTTGATGCAGATGGAAACCTATAATCAGCAGTTATTGTACCAACAATAATCATATCAATATCCAAAGGGGTGATTCCTCTTTTTTCACAGATACCTTTAACAACCTCTACTCCTAAATCAGAAAGAGCTTGTCCTTTTTCTACAATACGTCTTTCTTTTATACCTGTTCGTGATACAATCCATTCGTCATTGGTATCAACCATTTTTTCAAGGTCAGCATTGGTTAATTTCTTTTTAGGAACGTAACCGTGTACAGCTGTTATTGCAGCAGTTATTTTACTCATTAAATTATTTTTTTAAACAGATTTTTAAAATCTACAGTTAAATCAATTAAGGGTGTAAAAGTATTAAAAAAAGTATAAAAACAGTCAAAAAAGATGTTTTTTAATCAAAAATCATGTTTTTTTTTAATATTTAGTGATATTACTACTAATTTGTAGTTGGTTAGAATTTTTCCCCCCTCTTTAATTAAATGCAATTTATAAAACTATTTGTAATTTTAATCATGTTTGTTTTAAGATGAATAATTGAAACAAACAAAAAAAGCTTACTAAATAAATAGTAAGCTATATTTTTTTACAGAAGTAAAGGTTTAATTAAATTGCTACTTCTTTTTCAGCAACTACTTTACCTTTATAATACAATTTTCCTTCATGCCAAAAAGCTCTGTGGAATAAATGTGGTTGACCTGTTGTTGGACAGGTTGAAATGTTATCAGCCACAGCTTTAACGTGAGTTCTTCTTTTATCTCTTCTCGTTTTCGAGATTTTTCTCTTTGGATGTGCCATTTTATTTTATCTTATTTTTTAAACTTCAATTTATTTAATGCTGACCATCTAGGGTCAATTTCATTCTCTTCAGTTTTATTTGTTGTTTCAGACGATTTTTCTTCTTCATCCTCTTCAACTAACAAATAATTATTGATTTCTTTAATCATAGTTTGATTACACTCTCCTTCTTTATGGAGTCTTTTAGAAGGAATTGCAAGAGAAATAAATTCAAAAATGGGTTGTGTTAAGTCTATCTCTATTTCGTTATGATATACACTAACAACTTTTTCATCATCAAATTCAGTTTCTGTAAACTTATAAATTAATTCATCAGAGGATTCAATTGGAATAGACACCATATCAGTACATCTATCACACATTAAATCTACATCACCTAACAAATCAAATTTAGCAATCATCATGGTGGGTTGTTTTTCTAATTCAACCTCAACTGTAACGTTTGCTCCTTCTACATCTGTAAATTCAAACTGTTCAAAGAACTCATTTCCAACTTTATAAGTAAAAGAATGAATCCCGTCTTTTAAACTTGTAAATCTAATTTTAAAATCGTTTTTCATCATCTACCTAAAAAATAGGAGTGCAAATATATTAATTATTTTTTAAAATGAATTATTTATCTAAATTTATTTTTAGTTTTTAT
>CAYQRJ010000249.1:0-4140 GCA_964419855.1 uncultured Crocinitomix sp. | reverse complement strand
CTTTTTTTCCAAAGTTTGTATTGCTGTTGCTGGTATAGGGTATTGGTATAAGCTATAGACTTTTTTAAAGGATTAGGCGTTTCTATTTTCCAATTTTTAGGTAGATAATTTACTGAATCTGGATGAATTAAACTGTAAGTAAAAGCCGAATCAATTTTGGTTGTTGTTTTAGTATAGGTTAAAGAGTCAATAACTAACTCCTTGTTATCATAAAGTAAAATTTTAGTGCCTTTTTGGGATAATCCAAATTTAAAATCACCAATAATCTTATTGCTGTCAAGATTAGGGTAGGTGATTATAAAATTGGATTTATTTTTAGTTAAAATAATAAAATCATTAGGATTAATAATATATGCAGAATCTACTTTAAAATGCTTGCTAAATCGTTTTTTAGCAAAATAAAATCCTGTTAAATTAATAGGTTGATTAGAACGGTTATAAATTTCAATCCAATCATCTGTACTATCACTTTTTACTTGATAAAATGATATTTCATTAATAATTAAACTGTCTTTGTATTTACTATATGATTTTGGTTTTAAAATGGGTTCTAACACAACATCTGTTAAAGGAACAAAGGTTAAATTTTCATCAGTTTCTGTTCTGTTTTTCCAACCTATAAATTCGTAGTCGTGTTTTGGGTTAACTTGTATTGAAATGGGAATATTTTCGTAATAAATACCCTTAAAATTTTGTTTAATTTTTAAATGCTTGTTAAATGTAACTTTACAATTATTTTCTTTTGGCAAAATAATTTCAATGGTAATTTCTTTACCTAAGTTAAATTTTTCTTTTAAATGCTGACGCATATATTTAGGACGTTCTTTAATAAATGTCCTAACAACATCTAAATGAAACCGCCAATTGGTCATACTTGTTCCCCATTTTTTTACGTGATGAGGCATTTCAGTTTCTATGCGCTTAACCATTTTATTAAACAGAGCCAAAGCAGTGTCAGGATGATAAACAGTGTTGAGGTAGTCACAAGTATTAACAATGTACTTAAACCTTAGGTTTTGGTTTTCTAATAATTTTCTAATAATAAACGTTGACCAAGGTGGATCTGGCCATGCTTCTGCATTAACTGATGTGAATTTTTTTAGAGTGTTGCGTTTATATCCTGTATAATTATTATTACCTAAGCCTAAATCTAAATCGTAAAATACCCAACGCCATTTAGCCGAATCAGTTCGTTCACGCCAATATCTTATATTACCTCCTGCATCTCTATTGTCAGAATACACCTCTGCAATATTATACCTAATAAAATCGTGAATATCCATAAACTTTGACAATTCATCAACGTTTTTATTAATGGACAAATCGTGAGTGCGTAAGTAATAAAGTAATTTTTTATAATTTTTTGAATAACCGTGTCGCCTTACACCATTTTGTCGTAAAATATCAACATTATCTTTATCTACACCGTAATTTTGAGCCAAATAATATTCGTTTATTTTTTCGCGTATATTTTGAATACCCCAATATTTTCCATTAATGTAAACAATAGCAGGCTCATATTCTTGAATTGCCACCCCTGTAGGTTTTGCTAATTGTGTCATAAAAGCATCTCGTAAATGCGTACGTTTAAAATCTCCTCCTGAATTTCGTAGAATAAATGATTTATATTTTTTGTGGGGTCGTTGTTTAAAAATTGGATACCTAAATCTATTATCTCCATATTTTTTTCTGGCTATAATAGCTAAAGATTTTTGGGGTAATGCCCTACTAAACCCACCAAACAAACTCATACCTGCTTGTTGGTTAAAACATAAATCGCCATTAGGCAAATACATCTCCACATTACAAACACGCTCCCAACTTTTCCAAAAATTGGCACCCATATAGGGTTCAATGGAATCGGCACAACAGCCTTTTACATAAATCCCTCTGCTATAATCCCAAAAATTAGCTGGGTCAGAAACAACAGAAATAATGGGCAAGGAATAATCTCTATCACAAAAATAAGATTGTGTAATAACCTTTGATTTTTTACCATCAACATAGGTTACCGCTCTTATTACCCCCACTTTATTAATAGTAATAGGTGAGGTATATTTTTTTGATCCAGATGTAGGAGTAGAACCGTCTAAAGTATAATAAACTGGGGTGTTATGTGGCGTGGACAATTCTATAGTAACACTTTGCTCATAAACACCCCCTAAAGTTGAAAATTCTACTTGAGCATACAGCCCTATCGACCACAAAAAAAATAATATGTTAACAATGTTTTTCACAGATGTTTTCAAAAATAAGGTTTTTTATTTTAATAGCTCGAAAAAGGGTTATATTTGTTTTTAAAAAATTAAACTTGATGTAACAGGCAAAGCTTTTTTCTTTCAAAGGTTTAAAATTTAATTTTTCTTATATGCCCTATACAACTTTTTTCTTGACCCCTGTAATACGGGTTAAAATAATATTTGCTAAATTTGTTAGCAATAATTTATTAAACAGATGAGTAAAACAGATCAATTTAAACAACATATACAAGAAGGATATACCTTTAAAGGTGATTCAATAATAGTTGGTGCGGGAATGTTAGACGGAGAACCAGTTGAAGGGGCGCAAGTAAAAATTCCTTTAAAAACCTTAAACAGACACGGATTAATAGCTGGTGCAACAGGTACTGGAAAAACAAAAACACTTCAAGTACTAGCAGAACAAATGTCGTGCAAAGGTATTCCTACTTTATTAATGGACATTAAAGGCGATTTAAGTGGAATTGCTAAACCAGGAGAATTAAACGATCATATTGTGTGGCGTCAGGGTGCTATTGGTGTTGAATACGAGCCAGAAGGAATGCCTACTGAATTGTTAAGTATTTCAGACGAAAAAGGAGTAAGATTACGCGCTACGGTGTCGGAATTTGGTCCTATTTTGTTAGGGAAAATGCTAGAATTAAACGATACTCAAGAAGGTATTTTAGCCATTGTTTTTCAGTATTGTGATGATAATGGTTTACCTCTTTTAGACTTAAAAGATTTACGCAAGACCTTACAATATGTAATGGAAGAAGGCAAAGAAGAAATTGAAAAAGAATACGGTAGAGTATCTTCTACTTCTGTTGGCACCATTATGCGTAAAATTGTAGCCTTAGAACAACAAGGAGCTGAAAAGTTTTTTGGCGAACGCTCTTTTGATGTAAAAGATCTATTATTTGTCAACAAAAAAGGAAGAGGACAAGTGTCTGTTATTCGTTTGGCCGATATTCAATCTAAACCTAAATTGTTTTCAACTTTTATGTTAAGTTTGTTGGCAGAGGTATATGAAACTTTTCCAGAAGCTGGAGATAGCGACAAACCTAAACTTTGTATTTTTATTGATGAAGCCCATTTAATGTTTAATGAGGCGTCTGATGCTTTGTTAGATCAAATTGAAGTCATAATTAAATTAATTCGTTCTAAAGGTGTAGGCATTTATTTCTGTACACAACTACCAACAGATATTCCTGATGAAGTATTAAGTCAATTAGGGTTAAAAGTGCAACATGCTTTACGTGCTTTTACAGCTAAAGACAGAAAAGCCATTAAAAAAACAGCCGAAAATTATCCTTTATCCGATTTTTATAAAACAGATGAAATTATTACATCATTAGGAATTGGTGAGGCACTCATTACAGGTTTAAACGAAAAAGGAATACCTACCCCATTAGCTGCCACACTCTTACAAGCCCCTAAATCAAGAATGGATATTTTAACGCCACAAGAAATTAATGAATTGGTAGAGTATTCTGTTCTAACCGAAAAATATAACAAAGACATTGACAGAGAATCGGCTTACGAAATTTTAACAGAAAAAATTAAACGATTAGAGGAGGAGGAATTACAAGAGGAAAGACGTAAACAAATAGAAAAAGAAGCAAAAGCCAGCCGTAAAAAAACTTACACCAACAGACGTAGAGGAAGACCCCGTAAATCAACCACCGAAAAAATGGTAGATAAAATGGGGAATACGCTTGTAAGAGAAGTAACAAGAGGTATTTTAAGTATTTTTGGATTGAGATAATGGACAGTTTTAACTCAAAACTACCAAAAGTAGAAACCAGTATTTTTACAGTGATGTCGCAATTGGCAAATGAATGTGGTGCTATTAATTTATCACAAGGGTTTCCTAATTTTAAAATTGATGAACAACTTAAAA
>CAYQRJ010000248.1:0-4181 GCA_964419855.1 uncultured Crocinitomix sp. | reverse complement strand
AATTGACCTTAAAGTTTAATGTTGCTTAATGATTTCTTCTATTTTTTTAACTGCGTGATGATAATTTGATTTTACTCCTCCTTCACTCATATTTAAAAATGTGGCAATGTCTTTAAATTTCATATCATCTAAATAGCGTAATCTAAACACGTGTTGTTGTTTTTCGGGCAATGTATCTATGGCAGCAAATAAAATTGTTTCTATCTCTTGTCCCGACAGTTCCTTTCCGTCAGTAATTAAATTGTTTTGGGGTAAACTTTCAAAAACAGGCGGATCTAAATTAATGTTTTTTCTTTTTTGATTTTTACTTAAAAATGTGTGCGTTTCATTAAACGCTATTCTATAAATCCATGTATAAATGGCTGATTCTCCTTTAAAGTTGGGTAAAGCTTTCCACACTTTAATAAACACATTTTGCATGACATCTTCAGTGTCTTGATGATTTTTTGTTAACCGCCTAATTTGCCAATACACCCGTTCTTGAAACTGTTTAACAATTGTTTTAAAACCAACAGAACCATTATTCTTATAAAGTTCTAATAGTTCTTTATCGGAATAATGGTTTATCATCTATAACTTGCTTTTAATTTTTATTTAAAAGCAAAACAAAAATTATTTACGGGCAATTACTTTTTCAACTGCTTCAACAATATCAGGCGTGTTAATGTGATATTTGGTCATTAATTCCTCTCCTTTACCAGATTGACCGAATACATCATTTACAGCAACCATTTCAATTGGTGTTGGCATTTCAGCTCCTAATAATTGAGCTATTGAATCGCCAAGCCCTCCATTCATCATGTGTTCCTCTGCAGTAACTACACATTTTGTTTTGCGTACTGAATCTAAGACTGCTTTTTTGTCTAAAGGTTTAATGGTATGAATATTTATTATTTCGGGGTTGATGCCTTTTTTTAATAAAACACGTCCAGCCTCAATGGCTTTCCACACCAAATGACCTGTTGCAAAAATAGTTACATCTTTGCCTTCATTAATCATATCGGCTTTTCCAATAACAAATTGTTGATTTTCATCTGTAAAGTTTGGTACTTTTGGACGTCCAAAACGCAAATATACTGGACCTTCATAATCGGCAATAGCAATGGTTGCGGCTTTGGTTTGATTATAATCGCAAGGGCAAATAACGGTCATATTGGGTAACATTTTCATCATTCCAATATCTTCTAAAATTTGATGCGTTGCCCCATCTTCTCCCAAAGTTAAACCAGCGTGTGAAGCACAAATTTTCACATTTTTATTTGAATATGCTACTGATTGTCTGATTTGGTCATACACTCTACCTGTTGAAAAAACTGCAAATGTACCTGTAAAAGGAATTTTACCACCAATGGTTAAACCAGCCGCCATTCCAATCATATTGGCTTCTGCAATACCAACCTGAAAAAACCTATCGGGATTTTCATCTTTAAATTCATTCATTTTTAAAGACCCTGTTAAATCGGCGCAAAGTGCAACTACGTTTGGATTTGTTCTACCTAATTCAGCTAAACCTGCTCCAAAACCTGAGCGGGTATCTTTTTCATTTTGGATTTTGATGTGTTTCATTTTTATTAATTATAAATTAATAGATGTATTTTCGCCCGACATCATCATAAACATTTTTACTTGCGTATAATCGGTTGATTTGGCATCTTTATTTCTATAAACTATTTTATATTGACCAGGTTGTAAATAAATTTGACCTTTAGTTTTATCGGTATCTAAATCACAAACCCACTCGTAAGTTCCGTCTTCTTTTTTAACAAATATTTGCCCTACAAAATATTTGGTTGCCTTGTAATATAATAATCCCGACCCTGGAATAATTAAGTATTTGTAGTCTGATTGTTCAATTTGTACATCATCAAAATAAATACGTGGCAATGTTAAAATCTCAACATCATAGGTACCAACAATATATTTTTGAATTTCTTGCATTTCTTGCACATTTAATGTGCGTGCCACTCCATTTTGCCTTACAATTACTTTAACTTGATTGGTTTTTGTAGGACCTTTAATTTTAACAATTAAACTACCTTGCGGACAATAAGCATCAATATGATTATGTGTCCCTTTTTGAATACTCACGTTTTTAACCACTACTTTAGGTAGGGTATTAACCACCACATCATATTTTAAATCTGGATTAATAATGGTAAGGGTATCAGGATTACCTTTATAATTCATAGTGTGCATAAAGGTATATTTTAATTTTTTTGTTCCGGCCTCATAAAAAAATACTGTGGTATTGGTTTCTGTTTCTTTACGATTGATGTCATTCAAATCAATTTGAACAGATGTTTTAAACAACACATCACTTAAAATAGATTTCATTACTTTTTTAAAGGCATTTAATGTTGAAGCTTCATAATATCGTCCAATACAAGAAAAATTATCTAAATAAGATAAGTCAATGCCTAACCCCACCACAAAAGGCGTTACATTAACACCTTTATCTTTCAGTTTTTTGGCTACTGCACACGGAAAACCATCACAGGCCTCTAAACCGTCTGTTATTAAAATTATAACATTTCGGGCATTGGCATCTGGAAAATCACCTGCTGCCGCCTCTAACGATTTTGCAATGGGTGTAGTTCCTTTTGGTTCTACATATTTAATAAAATTAATAATCTGATTGTGGGTATTTTTTCCAAAAGGTATTTCAAGTTTAGTATCGTTACAATCTTGAAAATCTGGTGTAACAGGAGATTGATGACCGTAAACCCTTAAAGCCAATTCAAGGTTTGGAATTCCTTTTAAATCGGTAATGGCATCAGTTAAAATTTCTCTTGCTCTTACAATTTTTGTTGCCCCTTCCCATTTACCATTCATTGAGTTAGAGGCATCAAAAATAAACAATATACGAGTTAATTCTTGTGCTTGTAGATTTGAAAAACCTATCAAAAAAACAAAAAATATCCATATTCTTTTCATAAAAAAGTATTTAATAAATTATATGAAATGAATACTGTCATCAATTGTTAATAATCACCTAAAGTTTCTTCTAGCTGAGCTAAAGCTTGTTGCTCTTGTTCGTCAGATGGAGGAGAACCGTGCCATTTGTGAGTTCCTTCCATAAAATCAACCCCTTTACCCATTTCTGTTGTCATAATTATCACAATAGGTTTACCATTTCCAGTTTTAGACTTTGCCTCAGCCATTGTATTTTTAATGTCATTAAAGTCATGACCATTCATTTCAAGTACTTCCCATCCAAAAGCTTGCCATTTTGCTTTTAAGTTGCCTAAAGGCATTACATCATCTATATCTCCATCAATTTGTTTGTGGTTATAATCAACAGTTACTATAATGTTATCAACGTTTTTTCCTCCGGCAAACATGGCGGCTTCCCAAATTTGACCTTCATCTAATTCTCCATCACCAGTAAGTACATAAACTAATTTATTATCTTGATTTAATTTTTTGGTTAATGCTGCACCAACAGCCACCGAAACACCTTGACCTAAAGAGCCAGAAGCCACTCTAATACCAGGTAAACCTTTGTCAACTGATGGATGTCCTTGCAAACGGGACCCCATAATTCTGAAGGTGGCCAATTCAGACACATCAAAATAACCTCTGCGCGCTAAAACACTGTAAAAAACAGGAGATATATGTCCATTAGACAAAAAAAACAAGTCTTGGTTTTTTCCGTCAATAGTAAAATGATTTGGGTCGTTGTCCATTATATCAAAGTACAGGGCTGTAAAAAAATCGGCACAACCTAAAGAACCACCCGGATGACCTGATTTAACCGCAGAAACCATTCTAATTATATCTCTACGAACTTGCGAACTTATTTTTTTTAATTCTTGAATTTCCATTGTGTTAGCTTAATCAATTTTGATTTGACAAAAATAGTTTTTTTTTATTCACAGACTAAACCTTAGGCAAATAAGTTTAAAATAATTATTAACAATGGTTTGATGCTGATTTAACCCGCAAAATTTACCACTACATTAATATCACATAGTTAAAACGCAGTAAATCAAATTACTAATACACTTTATTATACAAATTAATAATACCCAAATTTGAGGGAGTTTGAAATTATCTTTATTCATCTGCTACATTTCTCATCTAAACAAAGCTAATTCCATGAATTTTTGCGGATAAAAAAAGACCGTGATTTTATTTCACGGTCTTTCTTGTTAAATTTAAAATTTTTAAGCTTAAGTTTT
>CAYQRJ010000247.1:0-4225 GCA_964419855.1 uncultured Crocinitomix sp. | reverse complement strand
TTTTAATGATTTATTTGGTTAAATTAAAATTTTATAGATAATCCACCTGATAAAAATGGTCCTCCTAAACCTAGTTCTAAATTAGCTCCAATATTATCTGTAAAGAAATATCTCATACCTAAAGCTATTCTCATAGATACAGGAATTAAAGCACCTGATACCTTAGGGATGTCATATCCCGGATAATCAGTTCTTACACCAATTCTTCTAACATTTGCACCTACACCAACGCCAAAATAAGCATCTAACTGGTCATTGGCTGTAAAATGATAATTCATTCTTATTTGAGGACGATATCTTTGCATAAAAGTAGTAATTTTATATGTTTCTACTACTGTTTGACCATCTGCAGCTAAAGAGTCAATTGTGCCAGTAGCGTTGATGCTATTATAAATAAAATCAACACCTATACCAAATTTATCAGCAACCATATATTCAGCTCTGGCTCCCATAGGTCCAATTCCTGTGGTCTTTATTCCATCAATCCCATTTAAAGATTTTGTAAATGTTTTTCCAAAATTAGGATAACCATAATAAGCATCAATCATTATGTTTCCTTCACTAACCGCTTGCGCATTGGCATTAATACCAAATCCCATGGCAATAACACTCAATAAAATTGTAACTTTCTTTTTCATAATTTTTAATTTTTGTTTATTTATACTAATTTATTTTAATAAAGTTTCAATTAATGCAAGTTTTATGCCAAAATAAAAAAGCCAATAATTTTAATTATTGGCTTTTTAATACTAAACTAAATAATTATAAAAAACTATTCAACATCACCTGTCCACATCATCATTCCGCCTTGCAGGTTGTAAATTTTATCAAAACCAGCTCCCATCATGTGCATACAAGCTTGTCCACTTCTAGCTCCCGAACGGCAAACCATAGCGTAAGTTTTAGACTTATCTAACTCACCTATTTTGTTTACAAATTCTGGGTCAAAAATATTCATATTAATAGCACCAGGAATTTTTCCTTCAGCCACTTCCTCTGGAGTTCTTACATCAATAATTGTAACATCTTCTCCATTAGACATCATTTTTTGTAGTGTGTTTGCACTTATTACTTCCATATTTTTTTTATTTTGTTAAATTTTAGCACAAAGGTAAGCACGACATAATTAACTATTCGTAACAAAAATCACTAAACAGTTTCTAAAGCAGCACTTTGAGTAGGAAATTTTCGGTCAATTTTTTTAAATAAACCTTGTAATACCTTACCAGGACCAACCTCAATTACCTCAGAACAACCATCAGCAATCATTTGTTTCATAGTTTGAGTCCATTTTACAGGTGCAGTTAACTGAGCCATTAAATTAGTTTTAATTTCAGTTGGATTGGTTACTGCATTAGCTGTTACATTTTGATAAACAGGACAATTAGGTGTATTAAACTCAGTTTCTTCAATGGCTTTTGCCAATTCTTCACGTGCGGGTTCCATTAATGGAGAATGAAAAGCACCACCAACAGGCAGTTTCAAAGCTCGCCTTGCTCCTTTTTCAGTTAAAACCTCACAAGCCTTATCAATGCCTGCTACCGAACCAGAAATAACCAATTGACCAGGGCAATTATAGTTAGCAGCTACCACCACTTCATCAATATCTTTACAAACTTGCTCAACCACTTCATCATCTAACCCTAAAATTGCAGCCATTGTAGAGGGTTCAGCCTCACAAGCTTTTTGCATAGCCAATGCCCTTTTAGATACTAATTTCAGTCCATCTTCAAATTTTAGCGTACCGTTTGCCACCAAAGCAGACAATTCGCCTAAAGAATGACCAGCTACCATTTCTGGCTTAAAATCATCTCCTAAAACTTTTGCTAAAATAACCGAATGTAAAAATATAGCTGGCTGCGTAACCTTGGTTTGTTTCAATTCCTCATCAGTTCCAGTGAACATAATGTCAGTAATTCTAAATCCTAAAATGTCATTGGCTTGTTCAAATAAATCTTTAGCAAGGGCAGAATTATCATATAAATCTTTCCCCATTCCAACAAATTGAGCCCCTTGACCCGGAAATACGTATGCTTTCATATTTTTTTATTTTTTAATCTATATTTTTTATTTGGGTGTTCGGGCGGGCTATCCACTAAAGTTTACTGTTTTTCAATAAGTTTAACTAATATTCCAGTGTGCTTCTTTCTGTCGCAACTTCCATTATAAGTTAAACTAAATCTCAAAACAATAAAGCTATCGTTCCTATCCCTAACACAGTTTTAATTTAGTTTATTATTCCTCACCCTTAATGTATTTATCTAAATAAGCAAAATGTTTGGTTAAATTTCCATTCAAATCAGTTTCGCTTCCCCTTTCAATAATTCCATCTTTATCCTCAACCAATAAGCTGGGTAAAATTTTATCAATTAATTCTTTACCAAAATCTTCAGAGGCATCTTTAGGCAATTCACAAGGTAAATTATCAACAGCCATCACAGCAATTATTCCTTCTTTCATAAAATCATCCTCTTGTTCGGTTTCAGGATTGTAACCATAAATAGGGTCGGCAATGGTTGACGGACGAATAGTAGAAGCCACAGGACCATCAATGTCGCATGAAATGTCAGCCACAACAGATACTTTAATGTTTTTGTCTTTTAAATCTTCTCTTGTAAAAATAAAAGGCGAGCTAGAATCCCAATAATGACAAGCAATGTACATATCAGCCACTTTTAAGTAACGTTTAAATGTTGATACATGTCCTTTACCTGATTCATAAAAAGCTAACTTATCAAAAGGTTTACCATCCTCTCTAGCAAAATAATCTTTTACATTTAATTGGGTATAAACTGGTTCATTAAATGTTTTATTTAAAAAATCTTCAGGATTTACCTCTTTAATTCCAATTAAATCAATCACCTCTCTAGCCCCATGTCCAACTCTACCAAAACCAGTTAAAACTACTTTAAAATTATTGGGTAACTTAACCTTTTTCAACTCTTCTTCAAATTCTACTCTATCTTCACATTGGTTAGCAGGTTTTAAATCATACAACTGATGTTTTTTACCAAAAGTTAAAAAACCATTATAAGCACCAACAATACCTGCATATCTACCAAATCCAATTAATCTATGTCCGTTTTTATCGGTTAATACTTCATAATCTATTAATTGGATTTTATTTTCTAAAATTTTGTTTAATAAGTCTCTGTTATAAGGTTGTTTTTTAAACGTGTGAGAGAAAAATAAATATTTTTTATTAGGAATTAAATCCTCTTTGTTTACCTCTTTAACACCAATTAAAATATCACAGTCCGATACATCATTAACTACTTTAATGCCTGCTTTTTTATATTCATCATCAGTTATTTTTCTAATAGGGCTTGATTCAACAACTACCTCAGTACCCGGAAACTTTTCCATTACTTCTACACATTGCTTAGGGGTTAATGGTACTCTTTTGTCTGGTGGAATTTTTCCTTCTCTAATTACGCCTATTTTCATAACTTTCAAATTTTAAACTGCGAATATAGTGATTTCATTTTTTAGATTGAAATATTTGCACTATTTTTGCAAGGCTTTTTAGCAATTATATGGGGCTGACTTGGATTTGACAGCAACAGAACTTAAAAAGTAAGCATGCCGACTAATGTATTTGAAGTCGTTAAACGCTAATACACACACAGAATAATTGACAACAATGATTCTTACGCGTTAGCTGCGTAATCTTGGACTAAGTCTGATTACCTTAATTCCACCTGAAGTATAGTAAGGGGAACTAACCATCCACAAACAGGCCCGCTCGGAGTCGGTTTGATTATGGGTGTTATAATTCTGAGATAGCCATTAAAACGCCTTGGTTTAATGGTGAAATAAAAAGGCTTAGATTAAAAGTAGGGTGTTTGTGTCCGGCTTTTAATTGAAATTTAATCACAAAATAAGCATGTAGAAAACTTTTTGATTCGTTGTTTGGACGCGGGTTCGATTCCCGCCAGCTCCACAGCGTTTCGCCAACGGCAATGCGAACCCGCGGGTTCCCTGTCCGGCGACAGACGGGGATTCCCGCCAGCTCCACTACACTACGTTACGCTGTCGGACAGGCCCGCCCAAAGCTCCACAGCGTTTCGCCAACGGCAATGCGAACCCGCGGGTTCCCTGTCCGGCGACAGACGGGGATTCCCGCCAGCTCCACTACACTACGTTACGCTGTCGGACAGGCCCGCCCAAAGCTCCACAGCGTTTCGCCAACGGCAATGCGAACCCGCGGGTTCCCTGTCCGGCG
>CAYQRJ010000246.1:0-4227 GCA_964419855.1 uncultured Crocinitomix sp. | reverse complement strand
TAATATGAAAAAAAGATTGATTTTAATAGTATTAATTGGATTATCGTTTTTTAACATTGCTCAACAAAACTATGCCAAAACTATACTTGATACTCTTTGTAACGAACGATATGCGGGTAGAGGCTATGTAAATGATGGGGTTGAAAAAGCAGGTGATTTTTTAGAACATGAATTAAAGAGTTGGGGGGTTAAACCATTTAAAAACAAACCTTATCAGCAGCCTTATAGTTTTGGTGTTAATACTTTTCCGTATCCCATTAGTGTTAAGTTAGATGATAAGGAATTAGCAATAGGTAAAGATTACTTGGTTGATGCCATGTCTGGTACAGCACAAGGCACATTTGAGGTGTTTGAAGTAAATTCCAAAAATTATTTACAGTTTAAAGATAACCTTAACCAAAAAGGAAAAATTATTGTGTATAATTTTACAGATTTAACCAATAGAGATAGCATCATTTTTTTTAAACGTTTAGCTTATAAAACCGTAGAATTTACGCCTGCAGTTTGGATAGAAAAAAATAAAATGATGTACACCGTTGGACGTAGAGCGTTTAAGTATCCTTTAATTCATATTGATGAAAAAGTCTATCATTCGCCTAAAACAATTACTTTAAAGGTGAATAACAAATACATTCCAAGTTACACATCTACAAACGTAATTGGTTATATTCCGTCTAAAAGAAAAATTTTTCCAGAAAAATATATTGTGTTGTCAGCTCATTACGACCATTTAGGACAAATGGGGCAAGCTATTTTTCCAGGAGCCAATGATAATGCCAGTGGAGTGGCAATGGTATTGTCTTTGGCTAAATATTTTCAAGTACACCGTTTAAAATACGGCATTGTTTTATGTTTGTTTAGCGGAGAAGAAGCTGGTTTAGAAGGGTCTAAATATTTTGTGTCGCATCCCTATTTTAAACTTAAAAAAGTAAAGTTTGTAATTAACATTGATATAATGGGTGGTGCCGAAACTGGAATTACAGTTGTTAATGCTACAAAATATCCTAAACAATTTAATGAATTGACATCTATTAATCAACAAAAAGGATACCTAAACAAGGTAAATAAAAGAGGAGAATCAGCCAATTCAGACCATTACTTTTTTACCAAAATGAAAGTGCCCGCATTTTTTATTTATTCTGTGGGTGAGGTTAAAAACTATCACGACATTAATGATAAATCTGAAAATACACCCCTCAATCAATTTAATGAAGTAGAAAAACTATTGATTGATTTTATTGAACAATTGTAAATTATTTTATTATTTTTGAAGCACTTAACATTGTTATTATGATTTATAAAAAATTATGCTTTCTATTACTTTTATTTTTATCGTTTAATTTATCAGCCCAAAAATATACTAAGTATTATGACAGTGGAGAATTAAAGGTTAAAGGCAAATATAAAAATGATACCCTTAGAGTTGGCGAATGGAATTGGTATTATAAAAATGGTCAATTAGAAATAAAACGATTTTATACCAAAGAAGGATTACCAACTGGAAATTATATTGAATATCATGAAAATGGTCAATTAGCTTATAAAGGGCAATATAATGATAAGGGCAATAGGACAGGTGTGTGGGAAAAATATAATAGAGATGGGATTTTAAAATCAAAAGGTGCTTATGGAGATAACTATATGACAGGGCATTGGGAATGGTTTGATAAGCGGGGAACAAAACGTTCTGAAGGAACATATATGATTGGTTACGTAGTGGGTGAATATAAATGGTATTATAAGAGTGGGAAATTAAAAACATTAGGATATTTTGAAGAGATAGAAGGAGATACAAATGATTATGAGCCATTTGATTTAGAAGACAATTATGTTGATGAAGACGGCACCTCTCACAATGGCGTTAGAACAGGTACTTGGAAGTGGTTTTATGAGGACGGGACTTTAAAAACTACCGGAGAGTATAAACATGATGAAAGATTTGGAGAATGGAAATGGTTTTATGAAAACGGACAAATAGATGGAATTGAAACATATAAAAACGGAGTGTTAAACGGACCCTATGTATCTTATTACCCCAACGGTCATTTAAAAAAGAAAGGTCAGTATTTGAATGATCTTGAAGTTGGTAAATGGGAGTGGTACAGAGAAGATGGAAGCATTGAAGAAACAGGTTATTTTAAAAATGGGAAATACTTTGGAGAATGGAATTGGTTTGATGAAAATGAAAAATTGACGCAAATTTCATTTTATAATGATACTTTAAGAACAAACAAATGGGAGTGGTATTATGATAATGGTAATTTAAAATCGTTTGAAAATTATGAAAATGGTTTGTTAAATGGAGAGTATAAAATTTATTATAAAGATGGAAAAATTAGAGGAGAAGGTCAGTATTTGAATGATAAAAAATACGGTGAATGGAAATGGTATTTTGACAATTCAAATGTTGAACAAATTGCTTATTACAATGATAAAGGAGAAAGAATTGGAACATGGAAATGGTATCATAAAAATGGTACTTTAAATACACAAGAGGATTATTCTACTAAAAAATTAGATGGAGAATACAAAGAATTTTATGATGATGGTTCACCCAAAGCTATTGGAGAATACAAAGATGGAAAAAGAGTAGGAGAATGGAAATGGTTTTATGAAAATGGAAATTTACAAGAATTATCTCATTATGATGAAAAAGGAGGGCGTTCAGGGGTATGGGAATGGTACTTTGAAAATGGTAAGTTAGAGGCAAAAGAGAACTATAAAAATGGAAAACTCAATGGAAAATACATAAAGAATTATAGTAATGGAAAACCAAAAGCAAGGGGAGATTATAATTTAGGCAAACGCCATAATGAATGGAAATGGTATTATGAAAATGGAGATTTAAGTCAAATTGCGCATTATAACAAGGGAGAAAGAGATGGAGAATGGATTTGGTATTCAGAGAAGGGAACAATTGAAGAAGTATCTCATTATAAAAATGGAACAAGAGTAGGAGAGTGGAAATTTTATCATGAAAATGGTATTATTGAAACCATTGAAAATTATAATAATAATGGAGAATTAGATGGCCTATATAAAACATACTATGATAATGGGACATTTAAAACAGTAGGACATTATTCCAAAAATGAGCGTGTAGGCGTTTGGAAATGGTATAATGAATTTGGTAAACTTAAATCAACTTATGATTATAGTGAAGAATAAAAAAATCGGCTAACACAGTTAAAATTTACCACATTAGCCGATAAAACCTAGTTTTAGTTTAATCTATTTTATCTAAAATTTTATATCCCTCTAAATTGGTTATGCCCCAATTGTCTAATTCTTCTTTTGTCCATAATTCAGGAAAAAATATACGTCTTTGATAACGGGGGTGCATATATTTATGCCAATCAGAGCCTCCTGTTGCTTCTACCTCAACCGGACCACTATCTAAATATTTTGCAGCCGCATCATAATGGTGCATAACCCAATCAATATTAACGGTATGGTCGTAGTGACGCATAGCATTAACTAGTTTAACATCTTTTTGATAGGATTCTGGCAACTCTTTAAACTTAGTCCACAAGTTAATGGTGTTGTATTCTTTCATCCATTCAATTAACTCTTTTTTATACTTTTTTTCAAAGTTTTGCATCAGCTTATTTTTCTTGCCGGTTTCGTAGTCTTTACCTGCGGCTTGCCAATACATGTGTTCAAAGGCATGTTCGTAAGGTGTGTCCCTATCAATGGTTTTTCTAAATCTAAAATCAATTAAATTAATGAGTTCAGTAGATGCAATTTCAATTTTACGGTATTGTGCCGATTGAAATCCGGAAGCAGGTGTTAAGGTATCTCTAAATTTCATATATTGTTCTACTTCCATTCCTTCACCCATAATGTCAAATGAGTTAGATAGCATATCAAAATAGCGGCTAATGCGCATTAAGTGCATTTCAAATTTTGTGGGTTTAATGTTTTCGGTATGCGAAATTTGACTCATTTCCCATAAAATCATTTTAAACAACAACTCATTAATTTGGTGGTACATTATAAATACCATCTCATCTGGTAATTGAGTTCTTTGAGTTTGTAAGCCAAGTAATGCATCTACTTGTACAAAATCCCAATAGGTCATGGGTTCTGCATATAATAATCCTGACAAATGAACGTCAGGGTCTTGTCCCATTGCTTTGTATTTTTCGTCAATGGCTTTTAATAATTCTTCTCTGTTCATACTTTAAGTTATTTAGCCCCGATAGTTATCGGAGTAGTTAATTTGTT
>CAYQRJ010000245.1:0-4252 GCA_964419855.1 uncultured Crocinitomix sp. | reverse complement strand
TTTTTTATTCAAAAAAATAAAACCACTGCCTGTCCTCCAATAGGTGGAGAACTGACTAACCCATACAATTTCCCCTAATAAAAATAAATGCTTTAATTTGTAAAATGAATCAAGTCTTTAGGTGTTAATAAAAAAAGTTTAAAACTCCATTGATACAAAAAAAATAAATATTCCACTCAAATAACAAATACTCTTATCTTTTTATTACATTTGTTTTTCAAATGATAGACAATGAAAATTTTACTAAAATCTTGTAAGATAATTGATTCAAAATCTGAACATCATCAACAAACCAAAGACATTTTAATTGAAGGCGATACCATTACAAAAATAGAAGACACAATAACCATAAATGCCAATAAAATTATTGAATTTGAAAACCTACACATCTCACAGGGTTGGTTTGATGCTAAGGTTAATTTTACCGATCCAGGCAACGAAATAAAAGAGGACATTATTTCAGGTTTAAAATCAGCCGAAAAAGGAGGTTTTACTGCAGTAGCTACTACACCAGATACCACGCCTTCAATTTCAAATAAATCGCAAATTAATTATTTAATAAACAAAGCACAATTTTCTCCTGTTGATATTCATCCTTATGGCTCATTAACTGAGAATTTAGAAGGTAAAAACATATCAGAATATTATGATATGAAAAATGCGGGAGCCATTGCTTTTACCGATAACCATAAAATGGTAAGTACAGGAATCATGTACAGGGCTTTATTATATTCTAAGAATTTTAATGGTAAAATCATCTCATTTCCTTACGACAAAACTATTTTTGGAAAAGGACAAATCAACGAAAGTAAAGTCAGTGTTTTAACAGGGCTTAAATCTATCCCTTCCTTATCAGAATACATTGTAGTGGAAAGAGATTTAGCCATAGCAAAATATAGTGAAAGCCCCATTCATTTTACTGGCATATCTTGCAAAGAATCTGTTGAATTAATTAGGCAAGCCAAAAAAGAAGGCATTAAAGTAACAGCAGATGTATATGTGCATCATTTAGTATTTACAGATGAAGATGTTGTAGGATTTGACACCAACTACAAAGTTTTACCTCCTTTAAGAACCAAAAATGATAAACAAGCTTTAATTGATGGATTAAAAGACGGCACAATTGATGTGGTTTGTTCAGACCACACACCAGAGGATGTAGAGAACAAAGATATTGAATTTGGAAATGCTGCCTTTGGAATAATTGGAACTCAAATTTTATTCTCTGTTTTAAATATTATTAATGATTTATCTCTAGAGCAAAAAATTAATCTTATCTCTCAACAACCTAGAGCCATTTTTGGAATTGAAACTGAAGGAATAAATGTTAACTCTAAAGCTAATTTTACTTTATTTTCACCTACAAAAGAATGGACTTTAACAGAAGAATTAATTGAATCTAAATCAAAAAACACTCCTTTTTTAAATAAAATACTAAAAGGTAAGGCGTTAGGAGTTGTAAATAAAGGATTTTTATCTATATTTGAATAATGACAGAAATTAATCCACCTAAAAAGAAATTTTTTAAAACCTACCTTAAAGAAAGAAAACAAGTAGGTGCTTTTGCTCCTAGCTCTCGTTTTTTAGTAAAAAAAATGTGCGATAAAATTGATTTTAAAAATGCCAAGGTAATCATTGAATTAGGACCTGGCACAGGTGTTTTTACAAAAGAAATTCTTAAACGGGCTAGTCATGATGCTAAAATATTTGTGTTTGAGTTAAATGAAGACTTTTATAAATATTTATTAGAAAAATATCCCGACCCAAGAGTCATTTTACTACACGAAAGTGCCGACCAAATAATTGAAGTATTAAAAGAACACGGTATTGAAAAAGCGGATGCAGTTTTATCATCTTTACCATTAGCTATAATTCCTGACGCTGTAAAAAATAAAATTTTAGATGCTGTATTTACCGTTTTAAAAGATTCTGGTATTTATGTTCAATATCAATATTCTTTAAATGCCAAACAATTAATTCAAAAACGATTTGGAAAGTTAAAAATTGGATTTGTACCTTTAAATTTCCCACCTGCTTTTATTTATAATGCATCTAAATAGTTTTTTTTTAACAAAATATTACAATATTTTTAATTTTATTTTTATATTAGTGCAAAATAAAATTATAAAATTATAAAATTATGAGAAAATTAATTTCAAAAAGTTTAATGGGTATTTTTGTAGTTGCATTAATATCCTCTTGTTCTAGTTCAAATGAAGTGGCAAGTAATAGAACAATTCAAAAAAGAAAGTATAATAAAGGTTTTTTTGTAAGCCATAACAAAAAAACAAATATTAATCATCAAAAAGTTAATCACGACAATAAAACAATTTCTATTGCTGAAGTAAAAAAAGAAAGCAAAGAAATGAACGTTAAAAAAGAAGTATTTAACAACACTCAAAACATTAGTGTAAAAGCTAGTGATAAAAAATTGGACATCAATGCTAATTCTAAAAGAAAAGTTAAAAAAGAATCAGCATTAAATAATTCAATTTTAAATGTTACAAAAAATAGTAATCTTAAAAATATTTTAACTCCTAAAAAAACAGTAAAAAAAGTAGTTGAAAAAGTAACAAAAGCAAAAGAAACAAAAAATAAGCAGGCAGGTGGAGATATGGATCCTATTGTTTACTATTTACTAGCTTTCCTTATACCGTTTTTAGCCGTAGGATTAGTAACAGATTGGGATGTAGGGAAAGTATTGTTAAATTTATTGTTAACTTTACTTTGTGTAATACCAGGTATTATTCACGCGTTTATTGTTGTGTCAAAAAACGTTTAAAATAATTAAAATATTAAATCACATAAAATTAGCAGGTTTAATAATAATTCCAATTGGTTTATTATTATTACCTGCTAATTTTTTTGATTCTGGTCAATCAATTTGTCTTTCTCAATTGCTATTAAAGAAAGAATGTCCTGGTTGTGGAACTACAAGAGCCATTCAGCATTTAATTCATTTAGATTTTAAACAGGCTTGGGAGTTTAACAAATTGTCCTTTATTATTTTTATTGTTGGAGCTTACATTTGGGTAAAATGGATAATAATTACCATTAAAAAAATCAAACAATAATTATTTCTTATCAATAAAATCTTTTATAGTAACTTTTTTAAACTTTAACATAGTTACAAAAGCATAAAGTAGCAATCCTAAAACCACAAATTCAGACACTCTGCCAACAACATCACCATAAAGGGTGAAAAATGTAATGGTATCATTTTTATTTAAGGTAGCAGATATAGTTCCAGGCACATCCCAAGGTAAAAAATCAATAACCTCACCTTTTTGATTAATTGCACAAGAAATTCCTGTATTGGCTGATCTTGCTACTGAGCGTCTGTTTTCTATAGCTCTAATTTGTGATAGCATTTTGTGTTGCTTATAACCAGGTGTGTCACCCCACCAACCATCATTAGTAATTACAGTTAAAATTTCGGCGCCTTTCAATACAAATTGAGCTACAAATTCACCATAAACAGATTCATAACAAATTAAAGGGGCATATTTTACGCCTTTTGCTGTAAAAACCTTGGGGTATTTATTAGCCACTAAAATCCCATTTGTACCTCCTAAATCAACCGATAATTTAGCCATAAACGGAAGCCAATCAACAAAAGGTACTTTTTCTGCCCCCAACACCAATTTAGATTTATGATAAACATCTATCGGATTATTAGCATCAATTAATAAGGCGGTATTGTAATTCTCTAAAAAATAATTTTTACCTCTTTGAATAGCAGGGAAGGGTCTAAATTCATTAAACTCTCCATAAGTATCTGCCCCTATTAAAAACGGTACATTATTTTGGGCTTCTGAAAATTCTTTTAGTTTAATAATCGCCCCTAAATTTTCCATACTCCCTTCCTCCATTGGAGACGAAATGGCAGTTTCAGGACAGATAATAACATCAGTTTCTTTATCAATACTTTTTTTAGCCAAAACTAACATTTTATCAAGCTGTAAAGAGGTGGGCGTGGTAAATTTTTCGCCTGCATATCCATCAAAACTTGTTTTATTTGCCCAAGGGTGAATGTTGGGTTGAACAATAACAACGTTAACAGGATTTTCTTTTTCAGTGTAAGTGTAAAATCTAATTACAGACAATAAAATTGGAATAATAATTAATGATGAAATAAGAACAAAATAAGGCGTTTGAATTTTTATCTTTTCTCCTTTTATCCATTCATTTCTGATCACTTTACAAATAAAAAAATTAACCAGTAAAACCCATAACGTTCCTCCGCCAGACC
>CAYQRJ010000244.1:0-4323 GCA_964419855.1 uncultured Crocinitomix sp. | reverse complement strand
ATTAAAAAATAATAATATAGTGGTGAATTTTGTGGGATAAAGAATTTTAGGCTTTGCCCACTCCACCCAATTCCACCAACCCCCGAAAATTTTTGGGTCACTAATCACTTGTTCCAATAAGTTAGTATTAAACAGATTAAACAGCTACATTATTTTCTCTAAGTGCATCATTTAAAGAAGTTTTTTTATCGGTACTTTCTTTTCGTTTACCAATAATTAATGCACAAGGAACATTAAAATTACCTGCTGGAAATTTTTTAGTATAACTACCCGGAATAACAACGCTACGTGGAGGAACATAACCTTTCATTTCTTTTGGTTCATTACCAGTTACATCAATTATTTTGGTTGACATGGTAAGCACTACATTAGCACCTAAAACCGCCTCTTTACCAACTCTAACGCCTTCAACAACAATACACCTAGAGCCAATAAAAGCATCATCTTCAATAATTACTGGTGCAGCTTGTAAAGGTTCAAGAACACCACCAATTCCAACCCCACCACTCAAATGAACGTTTTTTCCAATTTGAGCACAAGAGCCAACTGTTGCCCAAGTATCCACCATAGTTCCTTCATCTACATAAGCCCCTATGTTTACATAAGACGGCATCATAATCACTCCTTTTGAAATGTACGCTCCATAACGGGCAATGGCGTGAGGAACGACTCTAACTCCTTTTTGTGCATAGCCAGTTTTTAATGCCATTTTATCGTGAAATTCAAATGGTCCAACTTCAATCGTTTCCATTTTTCTAATGGGGAAATACATAACCACTGCTTTTTTAACCCATTCATTCACTTGCCATTCTCCATTACTTAAAGGTTCGGCAACTCGCAGTTCGCCTTTGTCTATTTGTTCTATAACAGAGTTTATTGCAGATACTACTTTTTTGTCTTGTAATAATTCACGATTATTCCATGCTTCTTCAATCAGTGCTTTCATTTTTAATGTGATTAAATGGTTAAATTTTTAATGATTATACTGCAAATATAAATACAATAATTACTTTTGCTAAAAATATAATTAATTAATAATATGTTTGGAAAAGGAATGATGAAAAAGTTGCAAGCCATGCAACAACAAGTAGAAGAAACTAAAGCAAAATTGAATAACATAAAATTAATTGGTGAAGCCATGGAGGGTAAGGTAAGGGTAGAAGTTAATGGCAATAGTGTGATTACAGATATTCAAGTAGCAGATAATTTAGATAAAGATGAAATGATTGACTTGATTATTGTTGCTGCTAATAGAGCCATTGAACAAGCAGAACGTACAAAAGAAATGGAAATGGCTCAATCTGCAAAAGGAATTATTCCTGGAATGTAGATAAGATTAATGAATATTCTTATTTTAATACTCGTTTCGTTTGGTGCCAGTTGGTTAACTTTTTTTTGTGGCTTTGGACTTGGCACCATGCTAACTCCAGTTTTTTACATGATTTTTGGCGATTTGGAGGTGGCTATTTTTGCAACAACCATTGTACATTTTTTAAACAATGTGTTTAAGTTTTTGCTAATGAAAAAATCAGTTAATTGGCAAGTGGCCATTCCTTTTGGTTTAGCTGCAATTCCGGCTGCCTTTCTTGGGGCTTGGTTGCTTACTCACTTTGATGATTTTGTTGTTTTACAATATCAATTATTTGGAAAAATATGGCAAATTAAAGCCATGAATTTTGTGTTTGGAGTTATTTTAAGTTCATTTGCATTAATTGAATTAATTCCAAGTTGGACGTTAGCTTTTTCTAAACAAAGTTTATGGATAGGTGGTTTTATTAGTGGTTTTTTTGGCGGTTTATCTGGTCATCAAGGAGCGCTTAGAACTGCTTTTTTGGTAAAATATAAACTAGAAAAAAATGTATTTATAGCCACTGGAATTGTTGTGGCATTAGTGGTGGATATTGTCCGATCATCCGTCTATTTTTCTGATTTAGAAAAATCAATGAATATTGATTGGTTATTAATTGTCATCTCTTTAAGTGCTGCGTTAATTGGTGCAATTACAGGTAGATATTTCTTGCAAAAAATAAAGTTAGAAACCTTAAATATTATTGTTTCTATTACCATGCTAATTTTTGGAATCACTTTGGCATTAGGTTTTTTGAACAAATAAACTGTTATCAAGTTTGAATTGCTCCCACGTTATATCTTTCAGTAATTTTTTTATGATTGGCAGCTTCTATTCCCATTGAAATTACTTTTCTAGTATCAATAGGGTCAATAATGGCATCATACCATAAACGTGATGCGGCATAATAAGGCGATATTTGTCGGTCGTATCTTGATTTAATTTTATTAAACAATTCTTTTTCGTCTTTTTCGGTAATTTTTTCGCCTTTCTTTTTTAAAGATGCCACTTCAATTTGTAAAAGTGTTTTAGCGGCCGCTGCTCCACTCATCACAGCCAAGGCAGCAGTTGGCCACGCTACAATTAATCTAGGGTCATACGCTTTTCCACACATGGCATAATTACCAGCGCCATAAGAATTACCCATTACAACAGTAAATTTAGGAACAACAGAATTAGACATTGCCGATACCATTTTAGCACCATCTTTAATAATTCCTGAGTGTTCAGATTTTGAGCCTACCATAAATCCTGTTACATCTTGCAAAAACACTAATGGAATATTTTTTTGATTACACACCATTATAAAACGGGCAGCTTTATCGGCTGAATCATTATAAATTACCCCTCCAAATTGTAGTTCTCCTTTGGCATTTTTTACTAACTCTCTTTGGTTGGCTACTATTCCCACACTCCATCCGTCAATTCTAGCATAAGCACAAATAATGGTTTTACCATAATCTGCTTTGTATTCAGTAAATTTAGAGTCATCAACCAAGTATTTTATAATATCTTTTGTGTTATAAGGCTTTGCTCTATCTTTAGGAAAAGCACCATAAATTTCTTTTATAGGCTTTTTAGGAAGCAGAGGTTCTTTTCTGTCAAATCCGGCTTTTTCAGTTTCACCAATTCTTTCCATCAAATCTCTAATGGTATCTAAGCAGTTTTTATCGTCTGTTGCTTTATAATCACACACGCCACTAATGGCTGTTTGAGTGGTAGCTCCTCCTAAAGTTTCATTATCAATAGATTCTCCAATAGCAGCTTTTACTAAGTAAGATCCTGCTAAAAATATAGTTCCTGTTTTATCAACAATTAACGATTCATCAGACATTATGGGTAAGTAAGCTCCTCCTGCTACACAACTCCCCATTACAGCAGCAATTTGTGTAATTCCTTTTGAGGACATAATGGCATTATTTCTAAAAATTCGTCCAAAATGTTCTTTATCTGGAAAAATTTCATCTTGTAAAGGTAAGTAAACACCAGCACTATCTACCAAATAAATAATAGGTAAATGGTTCTCCATGGCTATTTCTTGCGCTCTTAAATTCTTTTTGGCAGTAATTGGAAACCAAGCGCCTGCTTTAACAGTGGCGTCATTAGCAACAATTATACATTGTTTGCCACTTACATATCCTATTTTTATAACTACACCACCACTAGGGCAACCACCATGTTCTTTGTACATTCCATCTCCAACAAAGGCACCTATTTCTAATGTTTCTGTTCCTTCATCAACCAAATAATCAATGCGTTCACGAGCTGTTAATTTTCCTTTTTGATGTTGTTTTTCAATGCGTTTTTGTCCTCCTCCTAAATATACTTTTTCAAGTTTACGTTCCATATCAGATATAAGTAAACGCATTGCATCATCATTTTTGTTAAATTCTAATTCTTTAGGATTGATTGCCATGGTATAAAGTTTTTGTGTTACTTTTAAAGGCATAAATATAATCAAACTTTGTAAAATGGAAGTTAAAAATTTTAATATTCGTGTTTATGGAATTTTAAAGCATTCTAACGGTAATATTTTATTAACAGATGAAGTAAGAAACGGAGTTGAAATGACAAAATTTGTTGGTGGAGGTTTAGAAAAAGGGGAGGGAATAGCTGATTGTTTAAAAAGGGAATTTTTAGAAGAGATGAATTTAGAAATTCAAGTTAAGGATTTGTTTTACATTAATGATTTTATGCAAGTATCTGCTTTTAACCCAAGTGACCAATTAATTAGCATTTATTATTTTGTAACAACTAAAAATTGGAGGCAAGTTGAATACTGTATCCAGCACCCCAATAAAAAACAATCTTTTAAGTGGATTAATAGTAAAGATTTAACCCCAAGTAAAGTTACTTTTCCTATTGATAAAGTGGTGGTTGATAAATTGATGAGATGGAATGAGGAAGGAAACTTAAATACGGTTTTTACAACTTAACCATTTTTTGTTTAAAAATAACCGCATTGTTTTCATTTT
>CAYQRJ010000243.1:0-4364 GCA_964419855.1 uncultured Crocinitomix sp. | reverse complement strand
AGTGTGATGACCTTGTGTGTGTTGAAATTATATTCAAATGTAAAGTTGAGTGATTGAATGTGTTATTAACCTTGCATCAGATAGCACAAAAAAAAGACCTACAAATAATTGTAAGTCTTTAATTGAATTATTAATTTAAAGTGTTTTAATTGGCGCCTATTTGTCCAAATAATACCGCATTATGTACAGTAAATTTATCTATTTTACCTGTTATCACATCAATTAACTCTGCCACCTGAAAGATAGACAAGTTTGATTTTTCACCACTTTTTTTATGGTGTTGCAATTTTTGTTTTGCTATTTCAACATACTTTTTGTTCATATTTGTAATATTTAAAATATCCATAATTTGTAATCATTTTTTAATTGCTGTGGTTATTTACGCCACAACTAAAATAAAAGTTACATTATTTCTATTTATTAACAATGTAATGTGTACAGGAATTATTATGCCAAAAAAAAATTTTTGAAACCAAATATTTATATATCACTAACAATCAGTGCGTTAAATAATTATAAGTTAGTGGTAACAAACAACAAAAGTAAAAAATTATTTGGCAGATTGAAATATTTTTCATATATTGACAAAACTCTTTAATAGAGTTTAATCTAATATTAACTTAAAACCTAACTAATGATGCAAGTAAATACTCAACCTGTTTTAGTCAATAAAGAAGTTATACCTAACTTAAAATTTAAAAATTTAATGACTGATTTTCAAAATGATGAATTAAAAAAGAAATTAATTGAAGCCACAAGGCTTGGTAATTCTTATAAGGGTAAAATGAGGATTGAGTTTGAAGATGATGAAGGGTTAAAAGCGGTTGAAACTACAATTTGGGCAACAGGTCAAAAATATATTTGCTTAAAAGGTGGTGTGTGGCTACCAATTTCAAGAATAAGAGCCATAAAGACTTTATAAGCATTATTAATATAAATTAAAACGCACCAACTTATTATAAAAGTTGGTGTTTTTTTGTGATTAGAAATCCAATAATGCAAATAGGTTAACGTTAATTAACTCAAAAGAATATACTACATTTGTATTTGCACAAAAATTTAGAATAAAAAATGAAAAAAATATTAGTTTTAATTACCCTTATAGTTAGTACTTTTTCTTACTCACAAGACATGCCAGCTTCTGTTAATGAAGTTATTAATTGGAATTTTAAAGTTGTTTATGGAGATTGTGATGATGCCACAATTGTTATAAACGTTAATCAAAAAGATGGGTGGCACATTTATGCTCAACAACAACCAGAGGGAGCGGTTAGTATGCCTACAAGCTTTATATGGGAACCATCTGATAAATATCAATTGATAGGTAAAACCAAAGAATACGGCACAGAACTACATGAAGGACAGTTTCCTGAAAAAATATTTCCAGGTAAAAAAGCTACGTTTAAGCAAAAAATTAAAATAAAATCTAAAAAAGATTTTAACATAAATTTAAAATATACTTTTATGGCTTGTAAAGAGTCGTGTTTTCCACCCGAATTTGACACTCCTGTTACCATTAAAGTTAAAGGAGTTAATGTTGAGGATTGCGGGGGAGATGACACAGGGATTGTTGAAGATTCAGTAAATTTAGCACCTTTAGAAATAAAATCTAAAATAGGGTTTAATGCTTATGCTATAAAACATTCCAATAAAGAATATGAACTAAGAGTTGTGCCTGTAATTAATGACAATTGGTTATTAGAGGATAATGTTCAAATTTCTTTTTCAGACATCAATAAAAAAGGAGATTTAATGACTCCTGAATATAAAGATACAACCATTAATAATAAAAAAGTTAAAGTATTTAGCAAGGGTCATTTTTCTCAATTAATCAGTACCACCCTAGCAGATTCTAATAAAGTGATTAGCGGAAGTTTAACATTTACGGGGTTTGATAATGAAGGTAAGCATTTTAAATCTAAACCTTTAAATTTTGAGATTCCTTTAGAAAAAGCAGTCGTTCAAAAAATTACAGATGATACGCAAAACAATTCTTATTGGGGTATTTTTTGGTTGGCGTTTGGTAGTGGTTTATTTGCTTTATTAACACCTTGCGTTTTTCCTATGATTCCAATGACAGTAAGCTTTTTTACCAAAGGGTCGGAAAACCGTAAAAAAGGAATTTTTAAAGGTGTAATGTATGGCATTTTTATTTTATTAATTTACGTGTTGTTAAGTGTTCCATTCCATTTAATGGATTCGCTAGACTCAAGTATTTTAAGTAACATATCAACTAACGGTCCATTAAATATTTTCTTTTTTATAATGTTGTTTGTATTTGCTTTATCATTTTTAGGAGCGTTTGAAATTGTTTTACCTGCCAAATGGACTAACAAAGCCGACACTAAAGCCGATTTAGGTGGATTAGTGGGCGTGTTTTTTATGGCATTAACCTTAGTTTTGGTATCATTTTCGTGTACAGGTCCAATTTTAGGGAGTTTATTAGCATCTGCCTCAGGTGGTGGGGCATGGAATTTAACTTGGGGTATGGCTGGTTTTGGTTTAGCATTAGGCTTACCATTTGCCTTGTTTGCTATTTTTCCATCTTGGTTAAATTCTCTTCCTCAATCTGGTGGTTGGTTAAACAGTGTAAAAGTGGTTTTAGGATTTTTAGAAATGGCACTGGCATTCAAATTTTTATCTAATGCCGATTTATCTATCCAAGCTCATTATTTAGAACGAGAAGTATTTATAGCCATTTGGATTGGTATTTTTGGAGCTATGGCATTGTATTTATTTGGTGTGTTTCAAACCAAACACGATTCGCCAATAACTAACGGAATAGGAACTTTTAGAGTGATGCTAGCTACCATTGTATTAGCATTTACAATTTACATGATTCCGGGCTTATTTGGTGCGCCATTAAAATTAATATCTGCTTTCCCCCCACCAATTTCTTATAGCGAAATTCCTTATGGTATTCATGGTCATGCCCCTTCTGCTAAAGAACAAATAGGAGAAGATTTACCTGATGGTGCCAAATACGAACACGGTTTAATGGTGTTTAGAAACTACGATAAAGCCAAAGCTTATGCCGATAAGGTAGGAAAACCATTAATGCTTGATTTTACTGGGCATAACTGTGTTAATTGTCGTAAAATGGAAACCAATGTATGGTCTGATGAAAAAGTACATCAATTAATGAGTCAAGATTTTGTAATAGTTTCTTTAGCTGTTGATGAAAGGGTAGAAATGCCTCAACCAGAAACATCTCCATACACAGGCAGACAATTAGTAACTTGGGGTGATAAATGGTCTGATATGCAGTCGGCATTGTATAAAAAAAATGCACAACCTCAATATGTTGCCTTAGATAAAAACTTTGAAATTATGAACTCTGATGCCACTTACGAAACACATGGAAATCCTGAATTGTTTAAAAAATGGTTAGAAGAGGCAGTTGAAGAATACAAATCTCGTGGTGATATGAAACTTTATATTGCTGAGGTGGTGTATGATGATGTTTCAGAAGTACAAAATAATAATTAATAAGTAATTTACAATAAATTGCTGACATTTAACGTTTTATCAATATGATAAAAAAGATAAATATATTTGTATTAACCTTAGGTTTGATATCATTACAATCTTGTAAAAAAGACATAGCCGAAAAGCCACAAGGAAACGCACAAGCTAAACAAGTTTGGAATTGTGCTTATCAAGAAAATTATAAAGCAGATAATATTGATGATGTAATTACTAACGCCACCAATGCTTATGTGTTGATTGACCCTTTTGAAGAAAATGCTTACCAGCGCATTGCTGAAATTAAAGCCAAAGGCAATGAGGTGTGTGGTTATATTAGTATTGGAACAGGAGAGGATTGGCGACCAGATTGGAATGACTTAAAGCCTTATTGTGTAAGCAAACAGTGGAGTAAATGGAAAGGCGAATATTTTGTTGATGCTACAAACACAGGTGTTATTGATGTGATGAAAGCTAGAATTGACCAACTAGCTTCTTGGGGTTGCGATTGGGTTGAATTTGATAATATGGATTGGGCTTTTGATGATAAAAATAGAAAGGATTATAATTTTACAGCTACTGAGCAAAACGCTATTGATTATTACAATGCTTTATGTGATTATGCCCATTTAAAAGGGTTAAAATGTCAAGCTAAAAATACGGTAAAAGATGCGCCCAATTTTGATGGGGTCCTTTATGAATCTTTCCATAAAGAAAAAGATTGGTGGGATCATTCTGGAGCTCAAAGCTATTTAGATGCTGGAAAATTGGTCATTATTAACCACTACAACGAAAAACAGCCCAATAAAGTTTATCAAGAGTATATTGATTTATATAATGCTGGTATATCTTACATCTGCGAAAGCAAAAAAGATAAAAAATATATTCATTATAATTAA
>CAYQRJ010000242.1:0-4419 GCA_964419855.1 uncultured Crocinitomix sp. | reverse complement strand
AAAACAAAAGCTGCTCCATCAGACATTTGAGATGAGTTTCCTGCTGTTACAGTTCCGTTAGCGTGAAACACAGGACGTAATCTTGTTAATGCTTCAATTGATGTACCTTTTCTAGGTCCTTCATCAGTATCTACCACATAGCTTTTTTCTGCTATTTTATTATTGGCATCAACATATTTTTGTTTTACTGTAATTGGAACAATTTCATCTTTAAATTTACCTTCTTCAATGGCTTTTAAGGCTTTCATGTGAGAAGCATAAGCAAATTCATCTTGCTCATCTCTTGTTACATTAAATTTTTGCGCCACTTCTTCAGCTGTATTTCCCATTCCCCAATACCAGTCAGCGTGGTGTTTGGCTACTTTAGCGTTAGGCGTTACTCTCCATCCACCCATTTCAATAGCCGACATTGATTCTGTTCCACCTGCAATAATAATATCTGCAATTCCTGCTTCAATTTTTGATTTAGCAATTGCCATTGTTTCTATCCCTGAAGAGCAATAACGGTTAACGGTCATTCCAGATACTTTTTCAGTATTTAAACTCATTAAAGAGATAAAACGACCTACGTTTAATCCTTGTTCTGCCTCTGGCATGGCATTACCTACAATTATATCATCAATTAATTCGTGATCTAACTGTGGCACTTGTGCCAATAAATGCTTTATTACATCAGCTGCTAAATCATCAGGGCGATAAAATCTAAACCCACCTTTTTTAGCTTTTCCTACTGCTGATCTGTATCCTTTTACTATATATGCTGTTCTCATTTTTTTTGTTTTATTGCTAGAACGCTACGCTTAAAAGACGCTAGATTTCTAGACTTGTTTATTTAACAATTTGAATTTATTTTTTCAATATTTTATTTTTAAATCCATTTATCATTTTTTGTACCTCTACTGTTTCATTAGATATTAAATCAAAACGCTCATCTTCTAATATTCCAATTTTATGAGCAATTATTAATTGGGTTTCTAATTCAAAAGATGATCCTAAAGCTATGCCTAAAAATTTATTAAAATCTTTATCTGTATTTCTACCTGCTCCTTCAGCAATATTAGATGGTATTGATACCGCACTTCTTGTTATTTGACTATTTAAACCATATTTTTCCTCTATTGGAAAGGATCTAGTTATATTATAAACATCAACTGCTAAATCAACTGACCTTTTCCAAATATATAATTCTTTAAAATTATGCATATTATTTATTTTAAATTAAACTTTAACAATTATTTTTCACGGTATCTAACATCTAATAATCTATCAACGCAGTAGTCTAAAATCTTAAAGCGTAGCACTATTTAACTTTAATTTCTTAATATCTTACCTTTGGTTACTATTGATTGAATTCTTTCTAACGTTTTCTTTTTAGTACATAAATCTAAAAATGCTTTTCGTTCTAAATCCAATAAATATTGTTCGTTAACCTGATTTAATCCTGATAAATCTCCTCCAGACAATACAAACCCTAATTGTTCAGAGATATATTTATCGTGTTCAGAAATGTATTGACCGTGTGCCATTGTATCTGCTCCAACATACACAATTCCTAACCCTTCTTCACCTAAAACAGTAATGTTTTTTGGTTTTGCTGGTTGCGTATATCCTTTGTTATACATTGATAAACAAACTTCTTTTGCATAAGTTAATTGATAATCTCTATCTACCACTACTTCATCAATACCTGGTCTTAAATATCCTAAATCAAAAGCCTCATAGGCAGATGTTGACACTTGTGCCTGACCAATGGTTAAAAATTTATCTCTAAATCTATTGATTCTCACATCTCCAGGCTTTAATTCATCCGATAATCTTTTAGCGAACTCTTTAGTTCCGCCACCACCAGGAATTAAACCAACACCAAATTCAACCAATCCCATATATAACTCGGCGTGAGCTATAACTTTGTCGGCGTGCATTGACATTTCGCAACCACCACCAAGAGCCATGTTGTGTGGAGCAACAATAACAGGACAAGATGAATATCTTACTCTCATCATTGTATCTTGAAATTGTTTAATTGCCATATTTAATTCGTCATACTCTTGCTCAACAGCCATCATAAAAATTAAGCCTACATTAGCTCCAGCAGAGAAATGCTGACCTGTATTTGAAATAACCAAACCTTTATATTCTGTTTCGGCTAAATCAATGGCTTTATTTACACCTTGTAAAACACCTCCACCAATGGTATTCATTTTAGTATGGAATTCTAAATTGATGATGCCATCACCTAAATCTACGATATGACAATCGTTATTTTTCCAGATGGTATTGGTATCTCTTAAATTGTCTAAGAACAATAATCCTTCAGTTCCTGGTATGGTTTCATATTGCTCTGATTTAATGTCATAATATTTTTTTACACCATTATCAATAATATAAAACGACTTAAAGCCTTTATCTAACATTTTTGTGACCCAAGCAGCTGGTGTTTTTCCATTTTCTTTCATAATGGCAATGGCTTTATCTACACCTACCACGTCCCAAGTTTCAAAAGGACCTAATTCCCAACCAAAACCTGCTTTTAAAGCGTCATCTAATTTGTATAATTCATCAGAAATTTCTGGAATACGGTGAGATGAATAAGAAAAAAGACCTGAGAAAGTTTTACGATAAAATTCCCCTGCTTTATCTTTAGCATAGAACAACATTTTAGTTCTGTCTTTTAAATCATCAACTGTTTTGGTTTGAGCTAGTATTGGAAAATTAGCTTTTGCTTTAGCTCTGTATTCTAATGTTTTTAAATCAAGAGATAGAATGGCTTTTTTACCATCTACCTTTGTTTTTTTGTAAAATCCTTGTTTTGTTTTAGAACCCAACCAATTGTTTTCAACCATTTTACTCACATAAGATGGCAATTCAAAAGATGAATTTTCTTCATCATTTGGACAATTTTCTCTTACTCCATTTGCTACGTGTACTAAGGTATCAAGCCCTACTACATCACAAGTTCTAAACGTTGCCGATTTAGGACGACCAAGCACTGGACCAGTTAATTTATCTACCTCCTCAATGGTTAACCCCATTTCTTCAACAGTATGAAACAAAGACATAATTGAGTAAACCCCTACTCTATTAGCAATAAAAGCTGGGGTATCTTTACAAAGTACAGTTTTCTTTCCTAAAATTCTAGCGCCGTAGTGCATAAAGAAGTCAATCACAGATTGATCGGTTTTAGGGGTTGGAATAATTTCTAATAACTTTAAATAACGTGGTGGGTTAAAAAAGTGAGTTCCGCAAAAATGTTTTTGAAAATCATCACTTCTACCTTCAAGCATTAAATGAATTGGGATACCTGATGTGTTTGACGAGACCAATGCACCTGGTTTACGATATTTATCTACTTTATCAAAAATTATTTTTTTGATATCAAGACGTTCCACTACTACTTCAATGACCCAGTCGTAATCTTTAATTTTTTCAAAATCATCATCAAAATTACCTGTTGTTATGCGTTGTGCAAACTCTTTTTTATAAATTGGTGATGGTTTTGATTTTAAAGAATTTTGCAAATGTCCGTTTACTAAACGATTTCTTACCGCTTTATTTTCAAGCGTTAGACCCTTTGCTTTTTCTTTATCTGTTAATTCTCTCGGTACCATATCTAACAAAAGGACTTCACACCCAACATTAGCTAAATGGCAAGCAATACCAGAACCCATAATTCCTGACCCTAATACTGCTACTTTTTTAATTTTTCTATTCATAATTATTTTTGTTCTTCTAAAAGTTCTGTTAATATATTATCTATTTTTGTCATTGTATCTATAAACGCTTTTACCTTTGCAGGTGAAATATTTTTACGTAGCTTTTGGTTAAAATCTACCACTACTTGCTTTGCAACCCGTCTTTTTTCTACTCCCTCATCTGTTAAAAACACCAAAGACACCCTTTTGTCAATAGAATGGTCTTTTCTAATAATCAACCCTTCCTCTTCCATTTTTTTTAATGTTCGAGATAAAGAGGTTGGCTCCATTCCCATTTTAGGTCCTAAAGCTGTACTTGGCGTCCCTTCTTTTTCTACATTAAGTAAAATAAATCCCCAAGAGAAAGACATATTATACCCTGCAGCAATTTGGTTGTAATATCTTGAAATTTTAAACCAATTATTTCTGATGTGAAATTCAAATAATTCTTCTTTGTTCATTTGATAAATAATTGTACATTTGTTTTTACGTTGCTAATATACAAATTATATTTTATTATGCGCGCATAGTAAAGGCTATTTTTTAAAAAAAACATAAAAAAATCGGTTAAATGTCATTTAACCGATTTTTTATTCTTAAATATTATTCAGCACTTATTTATTCAATAATAATTTTTTTATTATTAATATTGTTATTAGACTCATTATATACCTTAACTAAATAAATCCCTTTTTGCAAGTTTGAAACATTAATTACCCTCTTTAAG
>CAYQRJ010000241.1:0-4483 GCA_964419855.1 uncultured Crocinitomix sp. | reverse complement strand
CACAAAGGAAATATTGAAATTAACCTCCGTGAACTCTGTGGTTAAAAAATAAAGCTTCTAGTCAAATGAACATAGACAGTTAAAATAGTAACTTAATAGCAATAATTTAGTAAAACAAAAAACACAGATATAAAATAGCGTTGAAAAAATTCCTCATCATACAAACCGCCTTTATTGGTGATGTCATTTTAGCAACCGCTATTATTGAAAAGTTACACCAGCATTTTAAAGATGCTCAAATAGATGTTTTGGTAAGAAAAGGTAACGAAAGTTTACTGGAATCTCATCCATTTATTCATCAAACTTTGGTGTGGAATAAAAAAGAACATAAACTTAAAAATCTACTCACACTTTCAAAACAAATTAGGCAAACTAAATACAATTATGTGTTTAATTTACACCGATTTGCCAGTAGTGGATTTTTAACTTGGCGCAGTAATGCAAAATTTAAGTATGGTTTTGACAAAAATCCTTTATCTAAATTATTTACTAAAACATTTCCGCATCAAATTGGTAACGGAATGCATGAGATTGAACGAAACCATCAATTAATTGCTGAATTAACAGATAAAACAGCATCTAAACCAAAATTATATCCTACTCCTCAACACTATAAAAAGGTGAAAGACATCACCAAAAATAAAACATATATTGTTATTGCACCAGCCTCTGTTTGGTTTACAAAACAAGCCCCAAAATCAAAAATAATTGAACTGATTAACCAACAATCTAAAAATTTAACCATCTATTTAATAGGAGCCCCATCTGATAAAAACTATTGTCAAACTATAATTGATGAGAGTAAACACCCTCAAACCATTAATTTAGCAGGTCAACTCTCTTTGCTTGAATCTGCTGTTTTAATAAAACAAGCATCTGTTAATTATGTTAACGATTCTGCTCCTTTGCATTTAGCATCTGCTATGAACGCCAAAGTTAAAGCTTTCTTCTGTTCTACCATACCTGAGTTTGGTTTTGGACCTTTAAGTGATGATGCAGAAATTTTACAAGTTAAAACAGTCCTTGATTGTCGCCCTTGCGGATTACACGGACATAAAAGTTGTCCTAAAGGTCATTTTAAGTGTGGATTAGAAATTGAATTATAAAACCTTGAAGGTCTTTCCATAGTATTGGTCAGACCCCCAAGGTTTACAACTTTATTATCTACTTGGCTACTTTTTTAAAAGCCTTGTCATTGTGGTTAATTCTGAGATGCTTTCCACTCGTAGTACAAATCAAAATAGCTTTTTGTTTCTAAAATAACAACCCCACCCGTAGTGTCACCATATTTTGCAGGAACTCCCCCTGTGTAAACCGAAATACCTCTAACCGCTACACCAGGAACACTTTGCATATTTGTCATTTTTACACCATCAACAAAATACACTACATCTCCAGCTCTTGAACCTCTAATTATCATTTGGTTGTTTTCGTTTACACTCACCTCCGACATAGTGTTTACAATCATTTTAATAGGATTTCTTATATTAATGTTATGAATTAAGTCATCTCTACCTATTTTTTCTACATGATTAACATCTATTTTCGGTCCATCAACAGGAATAATGACTTCTTTAGACATTACAGGAGGCATATATAAATTCATCATAGTAATTTGGTCAGGATTAACCTCTACCCCCGAAAAAATAATATCTTGTGTATCTCTTTTAACTTTGATGTTATAAACGCCAGGTTTAATATCTTTAAATTCATATTTACCGTCTAATTCTGCCATTGCGCCAATAAAATTTCCATCAACTTCAATACTTAATCTGGCAAAAGACACAACATTAACAGAATCTGTTGAATAAACCTTACCTTTAATTGTTCCTAAACTTACTTGTGCATTTAATAGACCACTCAGTCCAATAATGCTTACTAATAATAACTTTTTCATTTTGTTTAATTTTTAATTGTTTCTTAGTAGATGCACTAACAATTAAAAATCCATAAAAAATAATAATATAGTGGTGAATTTTGCGGTTTTTTTATTCCCAAAATACGTTAGAAATAGTAATAATAGATTTCCAAGGACCATCTGGAACATCACTCTCATTAATAAATTGCCAGCTTACTTTATCTAAATCATCTAAGTTTAAATAATCTTTAACTGCAGGAGAAACATCTAAGCCAGCGTGATTATTAGTTCTGTTTTTAGGCTTTTTGTCATTATCTCCAAAAACATATTGCCAGTCATTTTCTCCAAAAGGACCTGCATCCTCCCATTGAGCATAACAAATAGTGTTACCTTTGGTTATTTTTATCCATCTATTTTTACATAAAGACTCATTGGATTGCCAATTTTTTTCGTTTGACCAATACACATCTTGCATAGCGTGTTTTTTTCTTTTACCACTTCTTGATTTAAAATCATTATAGGGCAATGCAAAGTAAAACGGATTTTCGTTAGGTGTAAAATTAGCAGGTTGATATCCATTTCTGTTTTCTGGATCATCTAAACCACCATAATGTTCTTTCCATTTATCATCCCATACAGATTGACTGTTAGGAATGTCTTTATTATCTGAATTACCGGCCTCACCAATCCAAAAATAACTAACCGTAATATCTTTATGAATAGGATAATTTGTAATAGATTGTTGGTCTTTTTTATGACAAGACAATATAATTAAAAGTGTAGAGTAAAAGAGTGTTTTTTTCATCATTAAAATAAAATCTAAAAATAAAACGGCATTAATTTTGATAAATTGCCAAAAACAATTAATTTTATAAAAAAAATATAGAACTATGAAAACACTATTTACATTACTAATTGCATTTGTTGGGTTTACGTCAATGGCGCAAGTTAAAGTAGAATCTAAAAAAGTAAACGTTAATGGGTCGCACCCTGGATTTTTTATTACCATACCTTATGGTGATAAAAAAATGGTTGAAAAAGAATTAAAAGACGAGTTAAAATCTTGGAAAGGTAAATATTCAAACAAAGATGTAATTTTTGTTGATGATTGCAAGTTGAAAGAAATGGGAAAAAACACTTTTGATGTGTATGCCAAAGTAGATGAAATTGCTGAAGGTGGCGCAACCATTTCATTAGCCATAGATTTAGGAGGCGCTTACTTAGACCAATCTGAACACAGTGATAAGTATAAAGTTATTGAAGCTAGGTTGTATAAATTTGCTGTTCAGGCAGCTAAAAATGTGATTGATGTTGAAGTAAAAGCTGAAGAAAAACTATTAAAAGAAAAAGAAAAAGAGCTTGAAGAGTTGAAAAAAGAAAAAGAAAAGAAAGAAAAACACATTCAGGATTTGCAAAACGAGATTAAAAAAACAGAAGAAGAAATAAAAGAAAACGAAAAATCTCAAGAAGAAAAAGACAAAGAAATTGAAGAACAAAAAAATAAAGTGAAAGAAGTAATTAAGAAAAAAGAAGCAGTTAAATAATAATACCTTTATTTTTTAAATACATTTGTCCCTCTTCATTATTTTGGAGAGGGATTTTTTATGTCTAAACAGGTCAAATATCAAATTATTTTGCACTTAATTGTGCTAATTTGGGGGTTAACAGGTATTTTAGGAGATGTAATATCACTAAGTGCCATCAAAATAGTATTTTTCAGAACTTTAATTGCCTATTTGTCTTTAGAACTACTGAGTCTATTTATTAAGAACAAGCAACCATTAACTAAAAAGCAAATACTTATTTTAATAGGTGTTGGAATTATTGTGGGGTTGCATTGGTTAACTTTTTTTTATGCCATTAAAATCAGTACCATTTCAATTGGTGTGGTGTGTATGTCTATATCTACTTTATTTACCTCTTTTTTAGAACCTTTGTTTTTTAAAAGACGATTGGCTTTATCAGAAATTGTAATTAGTCTTTTTATTTTATTAGGAATTGTATTAATTTTTGGATTTGAAATACAATATAAATTAGGAATTATTGTAGGTTTAACATCTGCATTTTTAGCTGCTCTTTTTACAGTTTTAAATGGTAAATTAATTCATCATTTACCCTCATTAAAAATTACAAAATACGAAATGTTGGGCGCTCTTATTGTAGCATTTGTTTTTATTGTTTTAACCAATAACTTAAATGTAACATTGTTTAATATTAATTCTTTTGACGTTTCTTTACTATTATTTTTAGGAATAATTTGCACTAGCTTAGCATTTTTAGTTAGTGTATGGGTAATGAATCACTTAACCCCGTTTACAGTAAGTTTAAGTGTAAATATGGAGCCCATTTATACCATAATTATAGCGTTAATTTTGTTTCCTCATCAAGAAAAAATGAGCGTTGGGTTTTATGTGGGAGGTTCTATTATAATTGCATCTATTTTGATTAATTCATTAATGCGGTCTAAATCTAACCCCAAAATTTCAAGCTAAATAGCTTGCTGATATTTTACAATAACAATCAACTCATATTTAATTACTAATAAATAACTACATTTGCAATTGATGAAGGGATTAAAACAAATATTCAAATTAGCATTTACTCAAAAAAAACACGCTTACTTAA